>DATILK010000273.1:0-4753 GCA_035476555.1 Chthoniobacterales bacterium
TCGAACCACGCGGAACGCAGCCACGATTTCATTTCAACTTTGTTCAGCATGGAGAGCGCCTTTTGCATAGCCGAGGGCGAGCGGTATTCGCCACCCTTCCGCAGAAACAAAATATATTCGGCGTCGTTCTTGATGATGGCGCCCGGCTGGTACGGCTTTCCGTAAAAGCCTGCGCCATTTCCCTTCGCTTCTGTGACGCCGTTCGCAATCTTGAACCACATGATCGGCGTCAGTGCGTCGAGACCAGCGGAGCGCGCACGCACCATTATATCCGCATGCAGCGGCATCACGCGATGCCGACCTTGCTTTCGCGGAATGCACACATCGCCGACTACGCAGCAAATCCTGCCACCGGGAGCGAGAACGCGGGCACATTCTCGCCAGACCTTGTCGAGCTCCTCGAGGAAATGGTTGTAGTCGACGATCTCGCCTAACTGCCGTTTGTTATTCTCGTATTTCTTGAGCGTCCAGTACGGCGGGGAAGTGACGACTAGATGAACGCTGCCATCAGGAATCCACGATAGATCTCGCGCATCTCCAACTCGCAGTGTGTGCGTCGTTTTGTCAAAGGGTGCGGGCCACGGATGACTACGGAAGTGTGTGTTTAGCGCTAGCAATTGATTAATTGCGCCGCGTTTGTTGTCGGCAAAGCGAGTAAGTGACTCCTTCGGATCGAGAGCATCCGGCAATGGATCAACACGTTTCTCTTTCGGGCGATGATGCCGAAATCCATTGGACGCAGGACCAGTTCCATTAACCGGTTTGCGCACCAAATAAAGCTGCTCGTGTTCTTCGACGACAGCGGTTCGTTTCTTTACGGGGGTTGCGGCTTTGCGCATGGTGATCTTTAGCACGCGTCGTTTCGCGACGCGATAAAATTGCTCGACGAATAGTGTCGAATTAGGGCGTGTTCGTTGCGGCCGTCGGTCAACGACGCGGCGTCGGATACGCCGCCGGACTCTTATTGCCGTCCTTGTCGATCGCGCGGACGCCGAAGAGGGCGTTGTCTTTTGAAACGGGGACGGTAAATCGAGTAACGTTGCCGACCGAAAGGGTGTGCTGCCAAAGCGCGGCGGTGGTGTCGCGCCAGACAATTTCGTAGCCGGCAAGGTCGGGCTCGGGGTTTGGTTTCCATTCCAGAGTCGTGTCGTTGGTGAGTCCCTTGGTTTCGACTTCGACGTTGGCGGGCACAGCGGGGGCGAGGGCGAGCGCGCCGAGGGCGGTGGCGTTAACGCGCGCGACCTGCGCGATGTAATCGAAATCGCAAAACTCGGGCAGATCGCCAAACTGGACGCCGTTTTCTTTCCGCAGATCCTGATGTTGATGGCGGAAATCTTCATTCGGTTCGGTCATTCGAACGGCGGGAAAACCGGCGTCGAGAAACGGGCTGTGATCCCCGCCGCGGAGATAGCGGTCGCGCCGGTAGATAATGTCGACGGTCATTCCGTGAACGTGCTTTTCGGCTTCGGGCTTTATGAACCGCGCCAGTTCGCGCGCAAGGCTGTCGTTCTCACCGCCAGTGCGCGCGAGCGTTCGTAACGGATCGGGCATTTCCTTTAGCGGCGGGACTCCTTCGGCGAAAAGCCGGACGTGATCTTTTGCGACGCGGCCATCGTCGGCGTGCGAGCTGCCGATGATGTCGTTGGTAATCATGCCGGCGATGTTCCAATTCTTCTCTTTCGCCATCTTGGCCCAGTGGGTGGAACCGAACAGTCCCTGTTCTTCGCCGGCGACTGCCATGAAAACGAGAGTCGCGTCCCAATTCTTTTTCGACATGACGCGCGCCATTTCCATGATCGCGGCGACGCCGGAGGCATCGTCATCCGCGCCGGGCGCATCGGCGGTGGCATTCATCACGTCGGTGACGCGTGAGTCGTAGTGACCGCTCACGACATAAATGCGATCGCGGGATTCCGGCTGCGTTCCGCGCAAGGTCGCCACGACGTTAACGACCTGGACCGGCTGCGGATTGCGTTCACCCGGCGGCTGGGTGAAATCGTCGAGCGTAACTTCGAGGCGGCCGCCGTTCTCCTTGCTGTAACGTTCGAACTCCGACTGAATCCAGCGTCGCGCCGCACCAATGCCGCGCGTCTCGCTTTGCGCATCGGAAAGGGTGTGCCTCGTTCCGAAGCTGGCGAGCTTCCGGATCGTCGCCTCGATATTCTTCGCGGAAATCTCGGAGAGAACGGCGGTGATCTGCGGGTTCTCTTTTATTTGTGGCTCGGTTTCGGGCGTTGTTGCTGCGAACGCGAATGCGCACGGCGCAAAGGCAAGAATGACGATTAATCTCTTAGGCATCGGTCGGCCAATTTCTCTCCGCTGATGCGCATATGGAAGCGGAAAAGTTCGGTGCGGCGCTGCGGCTCTACGGTTTTTGTTCGGGCGCTTTACTGGCTTCTTTGACGAGCTCATCAATTGCCGGCATGAAATCCTGTCCGCTGAATTCCTTGATGATCGCGGCGTGCCGCCGCAGCTCTGCTTGATACAGCGGCTCCAGATAAATGGTGGGCGACGGATACAGGAAGGTTTGCTCGCCGATATTCAGAACGCCGTCGACGACATCAGCCAAGGGCGGCCATTTCTTGTGCGGATTCGTGGTTGCGATCAGCGAGAAGTCCGCGGTTTGCAGATCGCTTCCCCGGACGATTTTGAAACTTGGAGCCGGCGCCAGGTGCAACGCGGTCGCGACGGTGGTCGGCGCGGCCACCATGCAGAAAAGCGCGCCGGGATGTTTGCGTTCGATGAGCTGGGCCGCGCGCAGACCGTCTTCGTCTCCTTCCGGCGTTCGCTTTATCACGTGGAATTGTCCCGCGAGCAGGAACGCGCGATGATGTTTTGAGAGAACCTCTCGCTCGACGACGTCCGCATAGCTCGCGTCGCGGTCTGCCCACGGTGCGTAATCCTTCGCCGTCTTTATCTTCGACCAATCCAGCGGCGGGTCCGCCAGGACGATCCGAACCGGCCGCGGACAAAGGTGCTTTTGATTGATCTCGCGCACCGTTTCGTAGAACTGCCGGTAAACCGGTGAATTCCAAGTGAGCGGCACGGACGTCTCTCGCCACAAGCTTTGCAGTTCCGTCTCACTCACGTTCTCGCCGGCAGCGAACTTGTCTGCCAATCCCTGAAGCCGCGAGTTGCCGAATTCGACGACGATATCATCGACCCGGCAGACGAACTCCGGATTCCGAATCATCTCCCGCATGAAAGCGTGCAACTGCTCCCACCGATGCAATTCGCCGATCATGATGAGCGGATGCTCATCGAATTGCTTCGCGATCTCGTGAATCACCGCTCCGGCTGATTCCGCCCGCCCGTCGACGCCAAGTGCAAACAAGACCGCGGCCACAATGCCGAGCCGCAATGACCCGCGCGTCATCGCGAAGTCGCCGTCATTATCTTTCCGGGTTCACGGGGAAGTGTTTGTTCTTCAGATTTTTCGCCACGTGCCCGGAACCATTGGGACAGACCCGGATGCAATGGCAGAAGCAGTTGTTTGGACGTGCCTGCAACTTGAGATTTCACTGTTTGAGAATCTGAAGCGAACTACAGCCCGCTTCACGCGATTAATTCGCGCGAGCAAGACTGCTGCGAAACACGCTTTTCTTCGGGATGCATCCCGCTAGCTTGGAGCCGCCCGCTGTTCGCTCATGGACGCCAGTTATTTCGACGCACGCTACAAGCGACACCCCGGTCGGACCCAGGTTTGGAAGGCCGTAGCCGAGTATTTGGAACCCTTCATCCCACCCTCCAGCCGAGTGGCCGATATCGGTGCCGGCTATTGCGATTTTATTAACCAGGTCCACGGCTCGATCAAGTACGCCATTGATACCAATCCGGATGTTGCCCGGCTGGTTGCTCCAGGCGTCCAGTTCATGTTGACGCCGTCGATTGAACGAATCGATCTCGCCGATCGCTCGATTGATGTGGCGCACATCAGCAACGTTCTGGAGCACCTGTCTCACGATCAGTGCAACAATCTCTTCGATCGCCTCGAACAGGTCCTGGCCGAAAAAGGCCGGCTCATCGTAATTCAACCGAATTATTTTTTATGTTATCGCCGCTATTGGGACGATTTCACGCACGTCCGGGCCTTCTCTCATATCAGCCTGCGTGATTTTCTCGTGTCGCGCGGTTACCGGATCGTGCGGCTGGAGCCCCGTTTTCTTCCCTTTAGTTTCCATTCATTTCTGCCGAAGTCTTACGCTCTCACCAGGCTTTATCTCGCGTCATTTTGGCGGCCACTTGCCGGACAAATGCTCGCGGTGGCGCAGCGCTGATGCACAGGCAATCGAAAGTAAGTGTTATTCTGCCGACCTATAACGAGAAAGAATCCATTCGCCAGGTCATTAACGATTTCGAAAACATCGGCGTAGTCGACGAAATCCTCGTCATTAACAACAACGCGGTTGAAGGCACGTCCGAGAATGTCCGTGGCACCTCAGCGGTCGAAATTCATGAACCTCGTCAGGGATACGGCGCCGCTATCCGGCGGGGCTTTGCTGAAGCCACCGGCGATTTGATTTTTGTTTGCGAACCAGATGCGACGTTTGTGGCGCGCGATGTGTTCAAGTTCCTGGCTTACTCGGACGATGTCGACATCGCTTACGGCTCGCGCACGATCAAGACGTTCATTTGGGAACGCGCGAACATGGGACTTCTTCTGAAATGGGGAAACTGGTTCGTAGCCAAGCTCCTCGAACTACTATTCAATACCGGCTATCTCTCTGATGTCGGATGCACCTATCGCATGATT
>DATILK010000274.1:0-10101 GCA_035476555.1 Chthoniobacterales bacterium
CTGAATGAATTCAGCGACACACCGGAATTTCGCGGCTGGCTCGAACGCGAATTTCCGTCGGGTGCGGCGCAGTTGAACGGCGACGAATGGTCGCGGCGCGGTTTCCTGAAATTGATGGGCGCCTCGATGGCGCTCGCCGGCTTTGGCCTAACGAGTTGTCGCCGGCCGGAGATGCATCTCGTGCCATTCAGCAAGAGCGTGGAATGGACGATCCCGGGCAAGGCTTTGTATTACGCGACGGCGATGCCGCGCCGGACCGGCGCGATTCCGCTGATCGCGGCGACTGTCGATGGCCGGCCGATAAAGCTCGAAGGCAATCCGCTGCATCCCGCGAGCGGCGGGGCGACGGATGCGTTCGCTCAGGCGTCGCTCCTCGATCTCTACGATCCGGCGCGCGCCAAACGTTTCGCGGAGGTAAAAGAAAAAGAGGAGAACGGGGAGAAGAAGCGAGTTCTCGAAACGCGCGACCGCGCGGCGTTTGAAAAATATCTGGCCGACTTGCAAACGAAGATCGCGGCCGACGGCGGCGCGGGCCTGGCATTCCTCAGCGAGGAAGTTCATTCGCCGACCCGCGAACGTTTGCGCACTAAGCTGCAAGAGAAATATCCCAAAATGCGGTGGTGCGTTTACGATCCGCTCCTCACTGAGGCGCAAAGTTTCGCGACTCAGCTCAGCTTCGGCGATAACGCGCGCCTCGTTCCGCGCCTGGAGCGGGCCGACGTTGTCCTCGCGATCGACAGCGATTTCCTCGATTGCGGCGAAGGCGATCTCGCCGGCATCCGCGCTTTCAGTTCGCGGCGGCGCATCGGCGAAGCGAAGGAAACGATGAACCGTCTTTATACGGTGGAGAACTGCTTCACGCTCACCGGCGCGATGGCCGATCATCGGATGCGTTGCCCAGCCAGCCAGATTCCCGCGTTCACTCGTGCCCTCGCCGGTAAGATCGCGATCGCGACGAAAGACCAGGGGCTCGCTTCGACAATCGCGACGTTGAGCGAGCCGGTAAACGCGATGCAGTTCGACGACGCGTGGCTGACCGAATGCGCGAACGATTTGATGGCGAAGCCCGGCGCGAGCCTCGTGTTGGCCGGCCCACACCAGCCCGTCGTGGTGCAGCTGATGGTTTACGCGATTAACTCGGCGCTGAAAAATGTGGGCGCGACCTTGGTCATTCGCGAGTTCATCAAGACGCCGAAGACCAACAGCATTCTGCAATTGGCGGGCGAAATGAATAGCGGCCGGATCAAACAGCTTTTTATTCTCGGCGGTGACCCGGTTTACAACGCGCCGAAAGGAATCACGATCGACAAGGATACGAAGGCGCCGGTCGATTGGACGGATTTGCAGAAGAAAGTGCCAGACGTGGTGCGCCTCGGTTATTACGAAGACGCGACTTCCGAGCTGAGCACGTGGCAGGTGCCGTCCGCGCATTATCTCGAATCGTGGAGCGACGCGCTGACCAATGACGGCGCGTATCTCGCGATTCAGCCGATGATCCTGCCGCTCTTCGGCGGAATGTCGGAGCTCGATTTGATGAACGCGGTCCTGGGCAACGCCAAGGTCGACGGACCGGAACTGGTGCAGGAAACATTTCGCGCGACCGCGCCTCCCGGCGATTTCCAGACAGCGTGGACGCAATTGTTGCGGGACGGGTTTGCGACGCATGTCGCGCTGAAGGAAAAGCCGCCGACCTTCAACTCGAACAATGCGGGCGGCGTCGCGCACACGCTTTGGACCAGCGCGCCGAACCCGACGCTCGACGCGCCCGAGATCGTGTTGACGCGCAGTTACAACATCGATGACGGCCGTTACATCAATAACGGTTGGCTCCAGGAATTGCCGGATCCCATCACGAAATTGACCTGGGACAACGCGGCCTTGATGAGCCCGGCGATGGCGAAACATCTCGGGGTTGAGACCGGCGATCTCATCAACATCGCGGTGACGGAGACGACCAAGGACACGAATGGGAAAAATATCCGGCGCGAACTGGTGATCGCGGCGCTGATTTCGCCCGGCCACGCGGACAATTCGATCTCGATCGCGCTCGGTTACGGGCGCAAGCGAACGGGACCCATCGGCGAAGAAGCCGGGTTCAACGGATTTCTCCTGCGCAACAGTTCGAACCCGCATTTCATCGCGGTGGATAGCAAAACGGTGGAATCGGTTTCGGTGACAACCGCGCCAACGGAAAAGCAACCCGCGAGTCCATCGCCGGGGGCTCCGTCAGCTGCGCCGACGACGCCTCCGAAAGTTCGCGCGCATACGCTCGGCAGTTACGCGCTCTCAATCACCCAGGATCACTGGAGTATCGAAGGCCGCGGCCTGGTTCGCGAAGCGTCACTCGAGCACTACCGCGAAGATCCCGAGTTCGTGAAGAAGATCGCGGGCGACGAAGAATTACCGGCGCGATTACCGAGCATCTATAGCCATCCGCCGCTCACCGCCGAGCAGCAGTGGGGAATGTCGGTGGACCTGAATGTCTGCACCGGTTGCAGCGCCTGCATCATCGCCTGCCAGGCCGAGAACAACATTCCGATCGTCGGCAAACTTCAGGTGGGCCATGGCCGAGCGATGCACTGGCTGCGGCTCGATCGTTATTACGCGAGCGAGAAACCGTTCAACCAGGATCTCGGCGAATACCCTGAGAATCCGGAGATCGTGCACGAACCGATGATGTGCCAGCACTGCGAGAACGCGCCGTGCGAAACGGTTTGCCCGGTGAACGCCACCGTCCACAGCGAAGACGGCCTCAACGTCATGGCCTACAACCGCTGCATCGGCACCCGGTATTGCGCGAACAACTGCCCGTTCAAAGTGCGCCGTTTCAATTTCTTCGATTACAACCAGCGCCCGATGGGCAAAAAGAAAGTGGGGCCGCTCGAAGTTTACCAGGAGTACATCGCGCCGTTCACCGAGAAAGGCGCGCCGGACACGACGAAGCTCCAGAAAAATCCGAACGTCACCGTCCGGATGCGTGGCGTGATGGAAAAGTGCACCTACTGCGTGCAACGCATCGAGGAAGCAAAGATCGCGGCGCACGTGAAAGCAGGCGCGTCACCGAATACGCGGATTCCGACCGACTCCTTCACGAGCGCGTGCGCTCAGGTTTGCCCGACGGGCGCGATTGTTTTCGGCGACGTGAAAGATCCCGAGAGCAAGGTTTCGAAAATGAAAATGCAGGACCGAAATTATCGGCTGCTCGAATATTTGAATGTGAACACGCGCACGAGTTATCTGGCGCGGATCCGCAATCCGAATCCGAAAATGCCGGACGCGAATCGGATCGCCGTGGCGAGCCTGGGACACGAGAGCCATGAAAATGGCGCAAAGCACGAGCCTGCCGAAATGAAACCGGAGGAGAAACCATAACGTGGATGGCGCAACCACAGCACCGGACGTGATCGAGGGTGAAGAGTCGGCTTCCGTGGAGAGGCCGCTCGCGCGCGTGCCGCTGGTTTTGAACCGGCGGAATTTCTCCTGGATCACGGAGCGAATTTCCGGCGCGGTCGAAGGCGTTGCTCCGCGCTGGTGGTGGGTGGCGTTCGCGATCACCTCAATGGTCGCGATGTTTGGTCTTTTCTGTCTCGGCTATCAGATTTCGACCGGAGTCGGCGTCTGGGGATTGAATCATCCCGTCGGCTGGGCGTGGGACATCACGAACTTCGTTTTCTGGATTGGTATCGGGCACGCCGGCACCCTGATCTCGGCGATTCTCTATTTGCTCCGCCAAAAATGGCGGACCTCGATCAATCGCTCGGCCGAAGCGATGACGCTTTTCGCGGTTATCTGCGCGGCGATTTTCCCAGGCGTCCACGTCGGCCGGGTTTGGATGGCGTGGTTCCTGGCGCCGTTGCCGAACAACTACGGGATCTGGCCAAACTTCCGCAGCCCGCTGCTCTGGGACGTGTTCGCGGTCTCGACCTACTTCTCAGTCTCGGTGTTGTTCTGGTACACCGGATTGATTCCCGATCTCGCGACGTTGCGCGATCGTGCGACGACGAAGATCAAGAAACTGCTTTACGGAATCTTCGCGCTCGGCTGGCGCGGTTCGAATCGCAACTGGCGCCATTACGAAATGGCGTATTTGCTCCTGGCCGGTCTTTCCACGCCGCTGGTTCTTTCCGTGCACAGCGTCGTGTCGTTCGACTTCGCCACCTCGATTGTGCCGACCTGGCACACAACGATTTTCCCGCCCTATTTCGTCGCGGGCGCGATCTTCGGCGGATTCGCGATGGTGCTCACGCTGCTGGTTCCGGCACGCGCGATCTACAAACTCCAGGACATCATCACCATTCAGCACATCGACAAGATGGCGAAGGTGATTCTGCTCACCGGATCGTTCGTCAGTTACGCCTATGCGATGGAATTCTTCGTCGCCTGGTACAGCGGCAATCAGTACGAAAAATTCGCGTTCTTCAATCGCATCTTCGGTCCCTACTGGTGGTACTGGTGGGTCGGCATGCTCTTTTGCAATGCGCTTTCGCCGCAGCTTTTCTGGTTCCGCCGGTTCCGGCAAAACATCTACGTCGTCTACTTCGTTTGCATGTGCGTGAACGCCGGAATGTGGTTCGAGCGCTTCATCATTATCGTCGGCGGATTGCACCGCGACTTTCTCCCGTCGTCGTGGGGTCTCTTCATTCCGACCTGGGTCGATATCTGGACGTTCGTCGGCACGTTCGGGATTTTCCTGTCGCTCTTTTTAATTTTCATCCGCTACCTGCCGATGATCGCGATGTCGGAAGTGAAGATTGTTTTGCCTGAAGCGAATCCGCATCACGCGTCTCCGGAGGAACATCATCTTGTCGCCGCGGGCGGCGGGGAGAGGACCCAATGAGAACGCCATCCGGAAACAAGGTTTACGGAATGGGCGCGGAATTCCCCAGCGCCTCGGCGCTTTACGAAGCGGCGAAACGGGTGCGCGACGCCGGATTCAAACGCTGGGATGTGCACTCACCGTTCCCGATTCACGGAATGGACGCCGCGATGGGCCTGGGGAAATCGTGGCTCAGTACGTTTGTGCTGATCGGCGGCATCACCGGATTGCTGACCGCTGTCACGCTCGAGTTCGGTCCGTCGTGGATCATTTATCCGCTCGTCGTCCACGGAAAGCCGGTCGACTGGCGCACGGTGCCGGCGTTTTTCCCCATCATGTTTGAGCTCACGGTGCTCTTCTCCGCGTTCACCGCCTTTTTCTCGCTCCTCATCATGAACGGCCTGCCGCGCTGGTATCATCCGGTCTTCAACTGGCACCGGTTCAGCCGCGCCACGAACGACGGATTTTTCTTGATCATCGAAGCGCGCGATCCGCGGTTCACCGAGTTGGAAGCGCGCGAGCTTTTGGAACAAAGCGGCGGATCCCACGTCACCATCATTCACGAAGATTAATTTTATGCTCCGCGGCTTCTTTTTAATTTTTCTGCTGATCGGCATCGCGCTCGTCGCGGTGTTCGGTTTCCGCGGGCAGACCAGCACCGGTTCGCCGGTCGAAGTTTTCCCGGACATGGTGCGCCAGATGAAAGTGCGCGCCCAGGCGCCGCTCGCCTTTTTCGCCGATGGCCGCGGCTCGCGCGTGCCGGTCGCAGGCACGGTGCCGATCGGTTACAACATGCCGAAGCCGAACAGCGAAGCTTCGCCCGGCGCCGCGCCGGTCCCGTCGGAAATGAATGTTCAACCGCATCTCGGATTCAGCGGCGGCACCGATTATTTCAACACCGGCAAGATGGGCGACAACTGGGGCACCGGATTTCCGATGACGGTCGACGAGGCGTTTATGCAGCGCGGGAAGCAGCGCTTCAATATCAATTGCAGCGCGTGTCACGGCTACACCGCCGCGGGCAACGGCATCACCAAACAGTACGGGCTCAGCACCGTGGTCAGTTTGCAAGACGAACGTATTCGCAAAATGGCGGACGGCGAAATTTTCAACACGATCACGAACGGCAAGAACACCATGCTGGCTTACGGCCCGAACGTTTCGGTGACGGACCGTTGGGCGATCATCGCGTATCTCCGCGCGCTGCAGCGCAGTCAGAACGCGACCGAGGCCGATGTGCCGCCACAAAATCGTGCCGAATTGGATAAGCCGCCGCCGGCGCCGTCCCCCGAACCTTCCAAACCCGAGGCCGCCAAGAAATGAGCGAACGAGCTGACGTCATGCCGACGCCGGAAGGCGAATACATCGAGAAGAATCGGTTCGCGCCGCTGTCGTTTCTGCTCGCGATCGCCGGCATCGTCGGTCTGGCTCTGAGCGTGGTGGGCGCGTTCGTTAACGCCAAGCAATTCAGTTTCTCATGGCTTTTCGCGTTCGCGTTTTATTTCACGATCCTGGCCGGCTGCTACTTTTGGATCATCGTCCATCACGTCGTCGACGCGGAATGGTCGGTCGTAGTTCGCCGACAGCTCGAGAATCTCGCGCTACTTCTCGCCGTGATGGCGATCTTCTTCATCCCGATCGTCATTTATCGCCATCACCTTTACGAATGGATGAACGTGAAGGTCGGACACGATCCCGTTCTGGATAGCAAGCGCGGCTACCTCAACTGGCACTTCTTCCTCGTCCGCTCCATTTTCTATTTCGCTTACTTCATCGGCGCGACGCTGCTCTTCCGGCGCTTCTCGATCCGGCAGGATCGCGACGGCAAC
The DNA here is from genome assembly GCA_035476555.1 of Chthoniobacterales bacterium. GTDB lineage: Bacteria > Verrucomicrobiota > Verrucomicrobiia > Chthoniobacterales > UBA10450 > AV80. Next base: position 6,646 of record DATILK010000274.1, read on the forward strand.
CCGGCGTTCACCATCAACATGCGGCGGCTCGGTTTCGTGGCGCTGCCGCTCTTCGCGTTTTCCCTGACTTTCGGCGCTTACGATTGGCTGCTCGGCCTCGATTACCATTGGTTCTCGACGATGTGGGGCGTTTACATTTTCGCCGGGGCCGCGGGCTCCTCGATGTCGCTCCTGGTTTTGGTAATCACCGCGCTGCGCAAAGCCGGTTACCTCAAGGAAACCGTCACGCCCGAGCATTACCACATCATGGGGAAATGGATGTTGGCTTTCTGCGTTTTCTGGGCCTACATCGGCTTCTCTCAATACATGCTCATCTGGTATGCGAACATGCCGGAAGAGACTGAGTATTTTATTCGGCGAAACACGGAGTCGTGGAATGCGATGAGCCTGTTTCTGGTGATCGGACGCTTCTTCGTTCCGTTCGCGATTCTTTTGATGCAGGGCCTGAAGCGAAAACCGGCCCGACTCTGTTGGATGGCGGGCTGGATCGTGTTCATGCAAATGGTCGACATTTATATTGTGATTCTGCCGGCGCTGCATGGCGCGGGCGTCCTCGTCAGCATCTGGGATTTCATGCCGCTGATCGGGATGGGCGCCACGCTCGCCTTTGTTTTTCTCCGGATCGTGCGCCGCAGCTCACTCTTTCCAAATCGCGATCCGCGCCTGCTCGAATCGCTCCACATTGTTAACTAGCCGTGCCGACAAACGAACAACTCCAGCATTATCAGCCGCGCGGGATTTTCTCGACGTGGCTCGGCATGGTGCTGCTCTTCGCGTTCTTCGGTGTGCTCGCGCTGGTCATCGTGAAAGCGTCGCCGCGCGGTTCGAACTACGAAAAGAAACGCGCCGAAGCGCGCCTGAAAAAATTGGAAGACGCGCAGAAAGAGAATCTCACTGCGCTCAACAGCTATGCCTGGGTCGACAAGAACAAGGGCACTGCGCGAATCCCGATCGATCACGCAATCGGAATCATGCTGGTTGAATTAGCCGACAAAAAACCGACGGCAGCCGGCCCGATCGCGGTGCCTTCTCCCAGCGCAGCGCCGCAAACTTCTCCGGCTGCGAGCGCGAGTCCTTCGGCATCGCCCGCGGCTAGCGCGAGCGCGAGCACAACGCCGAAACCGACTTCAGTCAGCGGTCCGAATTCCGAAGCGCATAATCAACCCGCCGCTGCCGTGAATCCGCCACCGGCTCCGCCAAATACGCAACCGGGACCAAACTCGCTCCCCGCCGCCTCGGCGCCTCCGGCTCCTGCAAAACCGCAGACCAATCCTTCTCAATCCGCCTCACCGTCGGCGCCAGGAACGCCATTGCCTGTCCGCGGAAAAACGCCATGAACCCGTCTGAAGTCCCACTGAAACCACCGGGCGACGACGTCGCGACGACGGACTCCGAAGTCACGACGCGTGACGTCGAGCAAGTCGAGCGCGCGTTGATCGATGCTTCGACGCGTTTGCCGGTCCTGTTCTTCTACGCGTCGGCGATCGTCTGGTTGTTAATCGGCACGCTGCTGGCCGGTTTGGTTTCGTGGAAATTGCACGCGCCTGATCTGCTCGCGAATTGCAGTTGGCTGACCTGGGGCCGCCTCCGTCCCGTCCACATGAACGTGATGGTGTACGGTTGGGCGTCGATGGCCGGCATTGGGACGGCGATCTGGCTCATGGCGCGTTTGTGCCGGACGACCTTGCGTCATCCGCTGCTGCTCATCGCGGGTGGCGCGTTTTGGAATCTCGGCGTGCTGCTCGGTATCGGCGGAATCATTGTCGGCGACAGCACCGGCTATGAGTGGCTCGAGTTCCCGCCGTACGCGAGCATCGTCCTTTTCGTTGCATATTCGCTCGTCGTGTCGTGGGCAATGCTCATGTTCCGTTTCCGGCGCGGCGACAACATTTACATCACGCAATGGTATCTGCTCGGCGCGTTCCTCTGGTTCCCATGGGTCTATGGTGCAACGCAGATGATGCTTTTCGTCGCGCCCGTTCAAGGCGTGATGCAAGACGCTGTGACCTGGTGGTTCGCCAATAATTTGATGTTCCTTTGGTTCGGCGCGATCGCGCTCGGCACGGCGTATTACATGATCCCGAAAGTGATCGGCCGGCCGGTTTACAGTTATCATCTGGCAGCGATCGGGTTCTGGACTTACGCGCTCTTCGCGAGTTGGACCGGAATGCAACGCCTGGTCGACGGCCCGTTCCCGGCCTGGATGATCACGGCCAGCATCGCCGCCGCGATCCTCACCCTCATTCCCGTCGCGACCGTCGGATTGAATCATCACATGACGATGCGCGGTTATTTTGGACTGATGCGTTACAGCCCGACTCTGCGATTCACTGTCTTCGGCGCGTTCGCCTACACCGGGTTCAGTTTGATGGGGATTTTTCTGTCGCTCCGTTCGATCGCGGGCTACGTCCATTTTACCGAAGCGAGCGTCGCCTATACGCACGCCGGGCTCTACGCGTTCTTCACCATGATCATGTTCGGCTCGATGTATTACATCGTGCCGCGCTTGGTCGGCCGCGAATGGCGTTATGCGACGTTGATCAAATTGCATTTCTGGTCGTCTGCCTACGGCGTGGGACTGATGGTAGCGATGTTGTTCCTCGGTGGCATCGCCCAGGGAAGCAGCATGGCAGACGGGTCGCGGCCTTTTGCGGACGCGACCGATTCCATTCTGCCGTATCTGCGCGGCAGAAGTGTTTCGGGGATGCTGCTCACGATCGCGCATTTCATTTTCGCGTTTCATTTTGGCCTGATGCTCTTCGGCCTCGGCCGGAGCTCGAGCATGCCGACGTTCTTAAACCCGCAGGAAGACGAAGCCGTGAAGGATCACATATGAAAGGCGTGACCAGACTTTTCCTCGGCATCTTCGGGACGTTCGCCTTTTCGTGGACGGGACTGACGCTGATTCCGAATTGGCAGATCGGCCATCTCGATCCGCAATCGGATGAGGAGCAGACCGACATTTATCCGCAGCCGAAATCCGGCATGGCGGAGCGCGGCCGAAAAATTTACGCGGCGAACGGCTGCGTCTATTGCCACAGCCAGCAAGTGCGCGCCGATTACGCCGCTTCCGATATCGACCGAAAATGGGGAACGCGTCGGAGCGCGCCGCGCGATTACATTTTCGAACGTCCCGCGATGCTTGGAAAATTGAGGATGGGCCCGGATCTCTCGAACATCGGGAAGCGCGCGCCGTCCGAAGAGAACGCGTCGCCATCACCGGCGCCGTCGATTTCTGCCGCTGCATCACCGGCTGCAAACGCGCCGGCGCCATCGCCGAACGCGAGCGCGGCGAGTTCTCCCGCAGCTGCGCCCAGCGCATCGCCCGCGGCGAGCGCGAGTGCATCGCCGGCGGCTAAAGCGAACGCATCACCGGCTCCAGCAACTTCACCCGCTCCTGCGGCGACAACAGCGGAAACAACCCCGAGCCCGAACGGTGTTCCGCCGCAGTATTCT
>DATILK010000275.1:0-2745 GCA_035476555.1 Chthoniobacterales bacterium
CCGGGACCGACGAGAAAACGGATATCGCGGTGATTAAGATCGACGCCACGAATCTGCCGGTGGCGCAATTTGCAAACAGCGACGACGTGCGCGTTGGCCAATTCGCGTTCGCGATCGGCGCGCCGTTCAAGCTCGATTACACGTTCACCTACGGCGTGATCAGCGGGAAAGGCCGGAGCAAATTGATCGCGACCGGCGGCTATTCGATCTCGGATTATTTGCAGACGGACGCGTCGATCAACCCGGGGAACAGCGGCGGGCCGCTCTGCGACATCGATGGGAAAGTGGTGGGAATGAACACCCTCATCAACGGATTGAATCGCGGACTCGGGTTCGCGATTCCGAGTAACCTGACGAACGAGATCGGCCAGCAGCTCATCGCCGGGCACAAGATCATGCGGCCGTGGCTCGGGATTCGGATCGAGTCGTTAGGCGACGACCCGCAGATTCGCGATTTGTTCAAGGGCCTCGATAAAGGGGTGGTCGTGCGGACGATCGAAGCGGACGCGCCCGCTTACAAAAGCGACCTGCGCCCGTTCGACGTGATTACCCAGGTCGACGGCGCTGCGGTCACGACTGATACGCAGCTACAGCATGAGATTTTGAAAAAGAAAATCGGGCAGAACGTGGAGCTGACGGTTTGGCGCAAAGGGCAGACGTTGAAGATTCCGGTGACGACGGGCGAATTGCCCAACGACATTTCGCAGGCCTCGAACGAGATCAAGCCGCCGGCCCCATCGAAGCCGGACGAAACGACGACGAGCAAGTTGGGTCTTCAGGTGCAGGAGCTCACCAAGGAAATGGCGCAGCGGATGAAGCTCGGTGTGACCCAAGGGGTGATCGTGACGGACGTGGCCGACAACAGCCTTGCCGCTGAGCAGGATATTCAGCGCGAAGACGTGATCACCGAAGTCGACGGAAAGAAGATCACGAACCTGGCGTCGTTTCGCGAAGCGTTGAACAAGGCCGATCCGCGGAAAGGCGTGTTGCTCTATCTGGATCGCAAGGGCAGCAAGACGTTCGCAGTCCTGAAGGCCGGCAGCTAGTTATTTCGTCGCGTTGCCGCGCAGATAATCGCCGAGCGGCTGATTATCGAGATAGAGCTGTTCGATGGCGGCGTCGCCGCGGAAAATGCGAACAGTGACGTACGCATTTTGATTACCGCGACGACTCAAATTTCGATAGGCTGTTTCGGCCGCGGGCGCGTCGCGCTCGGTAACCCAGTACTTGTCGAAAGGCATCGCGATGGTTTTTCCGGATAACTGGGCTTCCATGAAATTGTCGCCGCCAGGTTTGGTCGCGAACACCTGATCGATCTCGGCGAAGCCTTCAGCGTTCTGTTTCAGGGTCGCATAGACGGTGTCGCCCGAACTCGCATTCTCGGGCGGCGAAATCTCCTGGGTCTCGGCGTCGAAGCGGAGCGCGACGTAACGGCCGCGAAACGCATCGACCGGATCGACCGGCGCGGTTCGGAATTTCCAGACGTGGCCCTGCTGCAAGGTGTGTTCGCGTTTCCAAATGAGCGAACCCGGGGCCGCGAGTTGGGCGAGCGCGACTAAAACGAAAACGATGAGCCGCCCGTATTTCACGCGCGCGCCTTCCGTTTGAAAACGATCAGGTTCGTCGCGAGGAAACCGAGGCCGATCGCGATGAAGGCTACGCCGCGGACGACGAATTCGAGGTCGGTGTCGAAGAAGCGCGCGGTCGCGAGCAGCGCGATCACGAGCATGCCGAGGTTCGCTTCAACGACACGTCCGCTGCGAATTCCACGCAGCAAAGTGTAAACACCCAGCGCGAGGAGAAAGAAATTGAGGAGCAGGGATGGGACGAGGGCCTCGCCGGTTTGCTTCGCAATTAGCCACGCGATCACCGCGATCGGGGTGAACGCAGCCGGCGCGAGATTCGATTCTCTCATTTTCCAAAGGCCGAAGCCGGCAAACAAAAGCGCGGCCAGGACCCAGGCGAGCTGGATTCCGGCGGCGAGAAGATCCGGATAATGTCGCGGAAGAAGATCGACCGCTTTCTGCCATTCGTGGCCGCGCCAAATGTCTTGAAAACTAAGGACCACGGCGAGCGAGAGAATTCCTATCCAACCGATGACCACGAACGGATGCGGACGAGTGCGCCGCCAATCGTGGAAAAAAACCGCGCCAACGAGGTAGACGAGCGACCAATAGGCTGGGAAAGAACAACGCCAGAAAGATTGCGCACCGATTTCATCGGTCTGGCCTAACGAGAAAGCGCAGGCGACGGCAAGCGCGGCGGTGGCCAGCAGCGTTCCGTAGCCGTTCCGGTTTTGCCGCAGAAGGATGACGAACGCCGGGACGCCGAGAAGCAGAAGGACCCATCCCCAAAGATCGTTGGGATACGCGCCGAAAAAATCGCCGTGCTTCGACGAGAGAACCCAAACCGCGGCTCCGATGAAATACGCGGAGAGACCGACGCTCGTTTGAAAAAGATAAACGACAGGCAGCGCGAGAATCATCCAGACCAGAATGAACCGCGCGAAGTCGCCTTGGATTTGGTAGGTCTGACTAACGAGTGCGATGGCTGTTCCGATGGCCGCCACGTTGAGAATCGCCGCCATCTCTCGCCACGGCGCCGATCCATTTCTGCGGAGAAGAACAAAAACGGCGAGAGCCTGGGTCAGGACCAGTGGCGTGAGCGCGAGGGCGCAGCGGACTGTTCGGCTGAAGAAGTCCCAGTTGTGAGCGACGATTAGAATGATTCCCGCGCCGACGAGCA
>DATILK010000276.1:0-2255 GCA_035476555.1 Chthoniobacterales bacterium
GCGCGGCGTGATTCTTCTTCCGAGCGCAAATGCGGACGCCGGTGAAACGGCCACGCCGTTTTACGCCGAGATCCTCGACGGCCACGTCGGCTATCTTCGGCTCGGGATTTTGAACAAGGGGAACCTCGACGCGCTCGACTCTAATCTGCAAAATTTCGCGACGAAAAAAGTGGATGCCGTCGTCCTCGACTTTCGCGCGAGTCCGGCGACGAACGATTTCGCGATCGCGGCGGAATTCGCAAAACGCTTTTGCCCGAAAAACAAAACGCTTTTCACTCTGCGCAAAACGACGGCGCGACAGGAGCGGACGTTCACCTCGGATCGCGATCCCGCATATCAAGGCTTGCTCGTGGTGCTGGCTGATGGCGACACGGCGGGCGCGGCGGAAGCGGTTGCGGGCGTGATCCACATTTACGAGAAGGCGATCGTCATCGGGCAACCGAGCGCCGGTCGCGCGGTGGAGTATTCCGATTTGAAATTGCCGAGCGGAAAAGTGCTGCGCGTTGCGGTAGGCGAAGCGATTTTGCCGGAGGGCAATCCGCTTTTCCCGGGCGGTTTGAAACCGGATCTTCCGGTGGAGATGCCGGTGGCGGATAAGCGCGAAGTGTTTCAGGCGAGCCGCGAAAAAGGGATGACGCCGTTCGTGGTGGAGAATTCGCGGCCGCATCTGAACGAAGCGGCGCTGATCTCCGGCAAGAATCCGGAGCTGGAAGCGATGGAAGCGGCGCAACGACGGAAAACGAACCCGGAAAAAAGCGGCGTGCACGATGCCGTTCTGCAGCGGGCCCTGGACTTGGTGACGTCGATTGAGATTCTCCAGAAGAAGTAGTGAATTGGAAAACTCCCCGGCGGAGGTTAGCATTCGCCTCGGGTGAATCCGCTCGAAAAACGCATCGGCTACAAGTTCCGGAATTCGCTCCTCTTGGCGGAGGCGCTCACCCATCCGAGCCTGCGACACGAGACGCATCGCCACCATTTCGACAATCAGCGGCTGGAGTTTCTGGGGGACGCGGTGCTCCAGCTCGTCATGACCGAGCATCTCTACGGTTATTTCACCGCGGAAGCGGAAGGGAAACTGACGAAGCTGCGGGCGCGTCTGGTTTCGCGCGAAGCGCTGGCAGTCCACGCGGCGGCGATGGATTTGGGAAAACATCTGATGATGGGCCGCGGAGAGGAAGCAAGCGGCGGACGCGTCCGGAATTCGACGCTGGCCGATGCGTTCGAAGCGCTGGTCGGCGCGATCTATCTGGATAGCGATCTGGCCACGGCGCGGAAGTTTATTCTCGAACAAGCGGCCGCGGAGCTGGCCCAGCTGGTGGAGGAACCGATCGACGTGAATCCCAAGGGCCAACTACAGGAATTACTCCAGGCAATCTCGCCGCGCAGCCCGGTCTACGACGTGTTGTCGCAAACGGGGCCGGAACATTCCAAGACGTTTGTCGTGCGCGCGGTTTGGGAGGGCATCGAGCTGGGGCAGGGAAAAGGGAAGAGCAAAAAGCAGGCGGAGACGGCGGCTGCGCTCGAAGCGATGCGGGTCCGGCATTGGGAAAAAAATCCGGTCAGCGCGTCGGCGAATGATTGAGAGCGTGGATGCGGTCCCACGCGTAGTGCTGGGCGATTGTCGCTGAAACAAATTCCTTCGCGCGGCGAACGGCTTCTTCGAGAGACAAACCTTTCGCGAGCTCGGCCGTGATGGCGGCGGAGTAAGTGCAACCGGTGCCGTGGGTCGCGACACCGCGGGAAAACGGCGCCGAGAATTCGATGACGTTGTCGCCCACGAAAAGCAGATCGATCGCTTCGTTCCCGGACAAATGTCCGCCTTTCACCAGGACGGCGACGCCGTACTTTTTTACCAGCGCCTTACCCGCTTCGCGCATTGCGGCGACATCCTCGATCGGCCGACCGAGCAGACGCGACGCCTCGCCGAGATTCGGAGTGAGAAGAGTGGCGAGCGGAAATAAACCCTGCTCGTAAGTTTCGATCGCGTCGTCTTGCAGGAGCGCGTCACCGCTCGTTGCCACCATCACGGGATCTATAACAAGTGGCCTTGATCCACTACCGCGGAGCGCTTCCGCGATCGCGGCGATGATTTCGGCCGAGAGCAGCAGTCCGGTCTTGATGGCAGCGACAGGAAAACTGCGGAGCAGAAGTTCAATCTGCTCACGCACGAGTTCTGCGCTGACTGGTTCGATTTTCGAAACGCGACCCGGCGTTTCCGCGACCACACACGTCACCGCCGTCAATCCGTAGACGCC
>DATILK010000277.1:0-5227 GCA_035476555.1 Chthoniobacterales bacterium
GGTCGCGCGTTTCTCCAAGCGCCGTTGACGATCGATTACGACGCGGCCGTTGAATCGATCAACGATCTCGACACGAACACGATTCCCGAAGGCGGCACGAATATTTCCGCCGCGATCGATCTCGCGGTCCAGACCTATGGAAAAAGCGCGATCGGAAATCGGGCGCTGATTATTTTTACAGACGGCGAAGAGTTGAGCGGCGATGCGATGAAAACCGCGAAAGCCGCAGCCGATGCTGGTGTGCGCATCTTCACGGTAGGCGTCGGGACGCCGGAAGGTTCGCTGATTCCCATCACGACCGAAAATGGAGGGGCGGGATTTGTAAGAGACGAGAGTGGGAAGGTCGTAAAATCGAAACTGGACGAGAAACGGCTGAGGGAAATCGCGGAGACCACCGGCGGGTTCTATATTCATTTGGAAGACGGACCCCGGACGATGAAACAACTTTTCGACGAAGGATTGGCCAAGATGCAGTCCGGCGAGATCGACGAACGCTTGTCACGGCAGCCGATCGAGCGCTATCAATGGCCGCTCGGCGCCGCGCTGCTCGTTTTTGGCGCGGCATTTTTGTTACGCGAACGCAAACGCGAACGCGTTCGGGCAACGTCGTTGGCCATCGAAGCGAAGCCGACACTCGTGGCGACGGCGATCCTCTTGCTTTTTTCCGGCGCGTGCTTTGGCGCGGCGCCCGGGCTGGATGCGTATCGAAATGACAATTACACCGAAGCGTATCAGCAATTCGAAAAGACGTTACAGGAACATCCGAACACGCACGCCGCGGACAGGATCGAGTTCGATGCCGGGACCGCGGCCTACAAACTGGGCGATTACAACAAAGCGCTGGAATGGTTCAGCCGCTCTCTTCTTTCGACGGACAAATCGATCCAGGAAAAAAGCCATTACAACATTGGACGAACGCTGGAAGAGCGGGCCGACCGCGCCCAGACGAACGAAAAGGCGCTTGGCGAATTGAATAACGCACAATCGCATTACGAAGAGGCCGTGAAACTCGACCCGAATGACGAGCGCGCGAAGGCGAATCTCGAAGAGGTGAAGAAGAAGATCGAGCGCTTGAAACAGAATCCGAAGAAGTCGCCGACCCCACCGCCGCAGCCACCGCAATCAGATAAAGACAAGAAGCAGGACAAGAACGATCAGCAGCAAAAGAATCAACAGCAGCAGCAGGATCAACAGCAGAAGGACCAGCAGCAGAAGAACGATCAGGATCAGCAACAACAGCAATCGAGCAACGACCAGCAGCAACAAAAGCAGCAGGCCAAGAACGACCAAAAAAAACAACAACCGCAGCCTAACGACTCGCCTTCGCCATCTCCCGGCGAGAACCAATCCGGTTCATCCCCCTCCCCTTCTCCCGACAAAGGCAGCGGCTCGGACAAAAACGAAAACAAGCAGCAACCCGAAAACGGCGAGCCGGACGCTTCCCCGTCGCCAACTCCTTCGGATGACGCGAGCGCGACACCTTCCGCATCCCCCGGATCAGGCGAAGGCCAGGAGCCTCAGGGTTCGCCCAGCGCGAGTCCAGGTTCGTCGCCGGGCAAACCTTTGACGGGGAAAGTCGAGGGGGCGAACGAAGACAAACCGAGCGAGCCGCCGACGAATGCGGAAGCCGCCGAAGTGGAACCGGAAAAGGAAGGCCAGATGAGCGCGAAGCAGGCGCAAATACTTTTGCAATCGATGAAGGACGAAGAGCAGCGAGTGCTGCTGGATGAACGCAAGGCGGCGCGTCATGTCTATAAGGATTGGTAGGAACCGCGCCGCCCGCATGTTTCGAAATCGATCGAGTTTTTTCCTGCGCGTGATCGTTCTCGCGATCGGCGTGTTCATTTCCGTCGAGCCGGTTTGCGCGGACGGCCCGAGCGTCACGGCGGTGTTGAGCAACTCGAACGCGGTCGTGGGACAAATGGTCCAGTTACAAATTAAAGTAACCGGTTCATCGAACATGAAACCGCCGCGCGAGATCGTGGTCGACGGCCTCGAGATTCGTTACACGGGCCAATCGCAATTGCTGGAAGGACGCAATTTCCAATTCACCTACAGCTTCATCTTTACCTACACGATCCTGCCGATGAAACCGGGCACGTTCAAAATTCCGCCACAAATGGTCGAGGCAGGCGGAAGCGCGCTCCATACTCCGGCGCTCACGCTTCAGGTGGCGGATTCAAGCAACGCGCAAGCACCACGCTCATCGAACCGATCCAACGGGGCGATCGATCCGACCAAGCTCGCATTCGCTGAGCTGACCTTGAGCAAGACGACGGCCTATGTCGGCGAGATGATTCCAGCGGTGCTCCGCGTCGGCGTGAATATTCGGACGCCGGTCGAATCATACAACGGCGCCGAAATCACCGGCCAGGGATTCACCGCGCAGAAAATGCGCGATCAAAAGCCGACGATCGAAAGTATCGAGGGAAAAACTTATCAGGTGTTTACATTCAAGACCGCGTTGTCGCCGGCGCGCTCGGGCAAAATCGATATCGGCCCGGTTGAGATCACTGCAATCGTGCGCCTGCCGCGAAGTCCATCGCGCAATCAAATGCCGCGCGATTTGTTCGACCTGAACGATCCGTTCATGGACAATTTTTTCAGCGATCCCTTTTTCGCACCGAGTGTTCCGCAGGAGATACGATTCAAGAGCCAGTCGGTAATGCTGGACGTGAAGCCTTTGCCGCCCGGTGCGCCGGCGGATTTCGGCGGTGCGGTCGGCAACTTCACGCTCGCGGCCGACGCGAAGCCGCGAAGCGCGCAAGTCGGCGATCCGTTTACCGTCACCGCAACGATTACCGGCCGCGGAAATTTCGATCGAGTGACCGCGCCGGTTCTCGAAGACGAGCGCGGATGGCACAAATATCCGCCGTCGTCGGAATTCAAACAGGATGATGACGTCGGAATCAGCGGGATAAAAACGTTTGAGACGGTGCTGAGCGCAAACGAACGCAAGGACAAAATCCCGGCGCAGCTCTTCAGTTATTTTGATCCGGCGAAGGAACAATATGTGACGTTGCGCGCGGAACCGATTCCGGTGCGCGTGGAGGGCGGCACCGCGCCGCGCAACACGCTTGCGCCCGCGCCGCAAACACCGGCGAGCGCGCCGTCCGTCGCGCCGCGCCAGGCGACGCAGCAGGAAATCCTGCATCAGGTGACGGAGCTGCCGAGCGCGAGCGAATCGTTCAGGCCGCTTTTCGAGCAACGAAATTTCTGGCTCGCGCAGTTGATTCCCTTGGTTGCATTGCTCGGATTCGCCGGGTGGAAAATCCGGGCCGCGCACCTGAATAATCGCGAGGCACAGCGGCGGGAAGCGTTGCAACACGAAGCAGCGGCGCTTCAACGCAGCCTGCATCGTGAGGATGTTTCGCCGGACGAATATTTTTCCCGGGCCTCGCGCGCGGTGCAGCTGAAAACCGCGCTGCTGCGAAATGTCGACCCGAACTCGGTGGATGCCGATGTGGCGGCCTCGGCGTTTCGAATGGATGAAGCGACGCGGCTTCGGCTGCGGCGGCTGTTCGAGAAGAGCGACGAAGCGCGCTACAGCGGAACGCACAACGGGATTCGATTGCTGCCGGCGGAAACGCGAAATGAAGTTCTCGAGTTGATCGACAATCTGCGAACATGAAAACGCGACTGTGCCTGTTCACGCTGCTGACCGCTTTCGCCTTCACGGCACGGGGCGCGGACGACACCGCGTTTGCTAAGGCGAATCAGGCATACGCGGAAGGGCGTTTCCAAGAGGCGGCGACCGATTACGAAAACCTGATTCGTTCCGGCGCTTGGAACGCGAACCTTTTTTACGATCTCGGGAATGTGCGGTATCGGCTCGGAGATTTCGGCCAGGCGATCTTGAATTACGAGCGCGCGCTGGCACTCGATCCTCGGCACCCGGAAGCGGACGCGAATTTGCGGCTGGCACGAGATGAAGCGCGCGCCTTGGAATTGCGCCGCGATTGGATCGAGCGTTACGCGAGTATCGCGACGGTGAAGCAGTGCGCGATCGCCGCGTCCGTCGCGTTTTGGCTCGCGCTCTTTGTCACGGCACAGTTGTTTTTCTCAAGGCGATCCGCGGGGCGGATCACGATCGTCGCGCTGAGTGTCCTTGTCTGCGGCGTTTCCATTTTCGCGATCGTCACGCTCGAAAATGGCGCGCGCGGAGATGCGCTTGCCATTGTGACCGGGAAAGATGTCGAAGCGCGACTGGCGACCGCGGACAATGCGAAAAGCGTTTTGGTTTTGCCCCCGGGAAGCGAAATCAAAGTCCTGAGCGAACGCGGCGATTGGATTTACGCGGCGTTGCCAAACGACCAGCGCGGCTGGATTCCCGCCTCAAGCGCGCAACGGGTGCGGATGTAACGCGCCGCCAGTTGTGAACCCCGCCAAAGTCCCGCATCTTGCCGGACAATGAAGGCGGAGATGGATCTCGGAACGGACAAGAAGGCGTTCCAAATAAATCTCGACGCGAAGAAGTACGGCACCTTCGCCGAGATTGGCGCCGGGCAGGAAGTGGCGCGCCGTTTCTTCCACGTCGGCGGCGCGGCGGGCACGGTCGCCAAAACGATGTCGGCTTACGACATGACTTTCAGCGACGCGATCTATGGCTCGGCGCAGCGCTACGTGAGCCGTGGCCGACTCCAGACGATGCTCGATCACGAGTACAAGCTGCTCATCGAGCGTCTCGACAATAAGCTCGGCGGCGTCCGCACGTTTTTCGTTTTCGCCGACACCGTGGCAGCGCGCAGTTTCAAGCAGCACAACGAATCGCACGGCTGGCTCGGAGTTCGTTTCCAGAATGAGCCGCGAGGTGAGCCGAGCCAGATCGTGATTCACGTTCGGATGCTGGATGAAGCGAACGTGGACCAGCAGGAAGCGCTCGGGATCATCGGGGTGAATCTGCTCTACGGCGTGTTTTACCATGAGCAGCCGGAGAAATTGATCGCGTCGCTCCAGGAAAATCTGGCGCCGGACCGAATGCAGGTGGACCTGATCAAGTTTTCCGGACCGGCCTATGCGAACGTCGATAACCGGCTGATGAGCCTGCAACTCGTCAGCCAGGGATTGACGGATGCCGTGATCTTCACGGCGGATGGCGAGGTAGTGCAGGCAGCGGATATTCTCTACAAGAAATCGATCCTGGTGGAGCGCGGCAGTTTCCGGCCGGTGACGTACGCGACCAACGACATGCTGAACGGGGCGCGGGCGGCGTTCCTGCAACAGTCCA
>DATILK010000278.1:0-2829 GCA_035476555.1 Chthoniobacterales bacterium
AGGCTCCGACGAACATTTTTTTCGCGCGGAGACGAACCTCCGCGGCCAGCGATCGCGAACTGCGAGACCGAAGCGAGAGCTGGACGGTATCGATGTTCACTCCGTGCTTGCTGGCTTCCGTTTTGGCGACCTCGGCGATGAGCGCCTCCAGGTCGGAAACCGCCACCGAAATTTCCACGCGGCCGTTCGCGGCGTTGTGCAAGAGCAAGAGAAGATTTCCGCTGCGATCGACTGCCCGATGCAGTTCGATGCCTTGCGCGGCCAGTCTGAATTCGACCGAAGCCGGCCCAATGGAAAGAGGCGATGCGCTGACGCGAAAGTCGTCGATCGTGAGCGCGGGCTCGGGCGTGCCGACGATTGAGGGCATTGCAGGTAGCCGTTCTGGCAGCACCGCGCCATCGAGCGAAACCTGCATGGTTTCGAGGCGCGGATAGGATTTTTCCCGGACCTCGACCGGGTCCCGGCTGAGGCCAAAAAGGCCGCGCAGGCTAATATTGAGTTGGCGACCAAGCTCGGCTGCGGTTGTTGGAAAAGTATCGGTGTTGAGCGGAAACATCGGGAAAACGCCCAACGTCCAACGCCCAACGCCCAACGTCCAACTAAAGAAGCGAAAAGAAGTTGCAAACCCAGGGGGACTGGCTACGTTCCGCGTTCCTTTATGGCGAAAACGTCCTGGATCAATCGCAACGAACGCAAGCGCGCGACCGTGAAAAAATACGCGGCGCTCCGTGCTGAGCTCAAAGCGAAGAAAGATTATATGGCCCTGTCGCAACTGCCGCGCGATGCCAGCCCCACCCGGGTGGTGAATCGTTGCGAAGTCAGCGGCCGCCGCCGCGCGTTTATTCGCCGTTTCAAGATTTCGCGCCTGACCTTCCGGGAACTCGCCTCGGGCGGATTCATCCCGGGTGTGACGAAGTCGAGCTGGTAGGACACCGGCTCGCGGTCTCTCGGGTGTGCAGCGCGCATCCGTTCCATGAATTTTTTGTTTTCTCCTTTTCCCGCGGGTGCTCCGTTGGCGGACGCCATCGTTGAACACTGGGATGCGCCCCTGCTCATCGTGGGCAAGTTGGCGGTCATACTCGGGCTCGTCGTTCTCAATGCGTTTTTTGTGGCCTCGGAATTCGCGATCGTAAAAGTCCGCGGGAGCCAGCTCGATGCTCTCGAGGACGAGGGAAACGTGCGGGCCGTTTTTGCAAAGCACGTCCGCAATCATCTCGATGCTTACCTGTCGGCGACCCAACTCGGCATTACGCTGGCGAGCCTGGCCCTGGGCTGGATCGGCGAGCAATTCCTCGCCCACCTCCTCGAGCCGGCCTTCGTCCTCGCGGACATTCATTCGCACGCGCTGGTCTCGACGATCGCGATCACGCTCGCGTTCCTCGGGATTACTTTTCTCCACATCGTTTTCGGCGAACTGGCGCCGAAATATATTGCGATCGGCAATCCTCTTTCCGTCTCGCTCGCGCTCGTTCGACCGCTCGGCGCTTTTTATATTCTGTTCAAGCCCGCGATCTGGATCCTGAACAAATCTTCGAATTTCTTTCTCCAGAAGTTGTTGCGGATCAAACCGGTGGCCGGCTCGGAGCTGGCCCACAGCGAAGAAGAGTTGCGCCTCATTCTCGACGAGAGCGAAAAGTCCGATGAAGTCTCGGAGCTCGGCCGCGATCTGCTCGTAAACGCGCTCGATCTGCGCCAGCGTGTCGTGCGCGATATCATGACGCCGCGTGGTGAAGTCGTCTTTCTCGATCTCGAGCAAGGTTTCGAGGATAACGTGCAGCGCGCGATCGAATCGCGCCACACGCGCTTTCCGCTTTGTCGCGGCCATCTCGATAACGCGGTCGGCCTCATTCATATCAAGGAACTGATGCCGATGATCCGCGATCCGCATCCCGACTTGATGCGGATCAAGCGGGAGATGATTCCGGTTCCCGAAATGATGTCGCTGGAGAAATTGCTGAACCTCTTTCTGACCAGGCACGCGCATCTCGCGCTGGTGGTCGACGAATACGGCGGCACCGTCGGGATGGTCACGCTGGAGAATGTGCTCGAGGAAATCGTGGGCGATATCCAGGACGAGTTCGACACCGACAAAGCGGAGTTCCGCAAACTCAACGAGAACGAATTCACGGTGGTTGGCTCGCTTGGGTTATACGAGCTGCGGGACCTGGCCGGCTTGGAATTGGAAAGCGCGGATGTCAGCACGATCGGCGGTTACGTCACGCATTTGCTGGGGCATTTGCCGAAGCAAGGCGAACAGGTGCGGATCGGAGATTATCTCGTGACCATTTCGCAAACCGACGGCCGCCGCGTAGGCCAGTTGCATTTCCGGAAAGAGAATCCGAAAGCGGTCCTCGAACGTTAATCGTTTTCCGCTTCGAGCTGCGAGATCGCCGCCTGGAGGCGATCGATGCTGACGGGTTTCGTTAGGTGATCGGCGAACCCCGCTTCGTAACTGCGCTCGATGTCTTCGTCCATCCCGAATCCGCTCAAGGCGAGCGCCTTGATGTTGCGTTTCGTGCGGATGCGTCTCAACAGTTCAAGCCCCGTTCCGTCGGGCAGACCGATATCGCTCAGCAAAATGTCGAAGTGTTGTTCATCGGAAATGCGGAGAGCGTCCGTCATGTTCTCCGCGGCGAGCACTTCGTAGCCAAGACGTTTTAACAGCATCTTCATCGAACGCAAAGTGTCGTCGTGATCTTCGACGACGAGGATGCAGCGCTTCGCCTGTTCCGCGGCCTGGCTTCCCGTGCCTTCAACCTTCTTCGGCGTCTTCGCTTTTCGTGAGGAGAAAAATCCCGGCCAGATCGCGGGAACCTCGGTCGAAGCAAA
>DATILK010000279.1:0-2363 GCA_035476555.1 Chthoniobacterales bacterium
CGAGCCGGGCGAACCACTCGTCATAACGGGAAAAGTTTTCCGATCGGATGGCAAAACACCGGCGGAGGGATTCGTGCTCTGGGTTTATCAAACGGATCGGACCGGCTATTACAATGCGCAGGATGACGCGAGCCATCCGCGTTTGAACGGCTGGATGAAGATCGGCGCCGACGGGAGATACGAATTTCGCACGATCCGGCCCGGCGCGTATCCGCGGCGCAACACGCCGGCGCACATTCATGCGCATGTTTACGGGCCGGGATTTTCGGAGCGCTCGATAGACGATTTTTGGTTCAAGGACGATCCGCGGATCAACGACAAGGAATTGAAGCACCAAGCGGACAACGGCGGGCACCCGTTTGTCGTGGACGTGAAGCACGGGAGCGACGGTGTTTGGCGCGGCGAACGCGACATCACGTTGCCGGCGGTGAAGTAATTGTAGCGACGCTACAACAAAGCGCTGAATTCTTTGCCCAACCCGAGACCCGGCGCTAGAATCGCCCAATGAGTTCGCTGCAGCAGCAGATCGAAGACCGCGGGTTACAAATCTTCGACCTGGTCGATCAGAATCCGGAATCGATTTTTACCAAGGCCGGGTTTTACCAGCGGATGATGGCGTTCTCGATGCGGGACGAACATTTCAAGGTGCAGATGTTCCGGTTCGTCGACGTTCTCGCCTCGCTCCGGCATTCGACCGACATCGTCCAGCATCTGAGCGAATATTTCGCCGACATGCGCAATGGCTCGGTGCCATTCCTCCAAACCGGCATCAAGGCGGCGCGCGTTTTTCCATGGCTCACCGCGCCGGTCCTGCGCTGGAACGTTTCGGGCATGGCGCGGCAATTCATCGCCGGGCGCGATCCCGAAGACGTGATGAAGACGCTGAGGAGACGGCGCCGCGAAAAGATCGGATTCACGGTCGATCTCCTTGGCGAAGCGGTCGTCAGCGAACACGAAACCGACGAATACGCGGCGCGTTGCCTTGCGTTGGTGGAAGGGTTGGCCGCGCAAACCAAGGGCTGGCGCGATCCGCTGGGCAAAAACACCGAGCTGTTTCCGGTCGTGAATGTTTCGGTGAAAATCTCGGCGCTCTATTCGCAAATGAACCCGGCCGATCCGGAAGACGCGATCGCGCATCTGGCGCCGAAGCTGCGCCCGATCCTCCGGCGCGCGCGCGAAGTGGGCGCGTTCATCAATTTCGACATGGAAAGCTACGCGCACAAAAACGCGACGCTCCAACTTTTCCGGACGCTTTTCATGGAGGAAGAATTTCGCGAGTGGCCGCACGCCGGCATCGTGATCCAGGCGTATTTGCGCGATGCCGAACGCGATCTGCGAGACTTGATCGAGTGGGGACGGATGCGCGGCACGCGGTTCACTGTGCGGCTCGTCAAAGGTGCGTATTGGGATTACGAAAAAATCAAAGCGGCGCAAAACGGATGGCGCGTGCCTGTGTTTCTTCAAAAACCGGAGAGCGACGCGAATTTCGAAGTCTGCACGCGGATCCTGCTCGAGAACGAATCGATCGTCACTTCGGCGTTTGGTTCGCACAACGTCCGGAGCATCGCGCACGCGCAGGCGTATGCGGAACAGCTCGGCATCGATAAAAGCCGGATCGAGTTTCAGCTTCTGTATGGAATGGCCGGGCCGATCAAGCGCGCGCTGGTCGAGATGGGTTATCGCGTTCGCGAATATTGCCCGGTCGGCGAGCTGCTCCCCGGCATGTCGTATCTCGTGCGGCGCTTGCTCGAGAACACTTCGAACGAAGGTTTCCTCAAGGCGAAGTTTTCAGACAAAGCGGGGCCGGAGCTTTTGCTGCGCGATCCGCGGTCGCTGATTGGAAAACAAATCCGGCCGGGATCATCGATTCCAGGGCGGAACGGCCAATCGCTCGACACGCCACCGGGCGATACTTACGAGAACTCCCCGCTGGTGAATTTCGTCCACGAAAAGAGCCGCGATCGAATGCGGAGCGCGATTAATGAGATGCGCCCGCGACTCGGACAGAAATATCCGATCACGATCGACGGCAAGAAAATCTGGACCGACAATTTCATCGACTCGATTAATCCAAGCCGGCCGACGCAAGTGGTGGGCGCCGTCGCGGAAGCAACGGTCGAGCACGCGGAACAAGCCGTCGTCGCGGCGAAGAAAGCATTCGAGCATTGGTGTCGCGTCAGCTTCGAACATCGCGCGGAATTATTGGAACGCGTGGCGACGATCATGGACCGCCGCCGGTTCGAGTTATCGGCGCTGGAAGTTTTCGAAGTCGGCAAACCGTGGGCGGAAGCCGACGGCGACATTCGCGAGGCGATCGATTTTCTCTTGTTCTACGCGCAACAGATGCGGCTCCGTGGATTGCC
>DATILK010000280.1:0-1928 GCA_035476555.1 Chthoniobacterales bacterium
GCCGCCACCAGCGCCGCGTCCTGGATACGGACGCCGTGATGGACTTCGTAGCGTTCTTTCAATCCGCGCAGAATCGCGATCGTATCTTCGACCGTTGGCTCGTTCACCATCACCGGCTGGAACCGCCGTTCGAGGGCCGCGTCCTTCTCGATGTATTTGCGATACTCGTCGAGCGTCGTCGCGCCAATGGTGCGCAGTTCGCCGCGCGCCAGTTGCGGCTTCAACAAATTCGAGGCGTCGACCGATCCTTCCGCCGCGCCCGCGCCGACGATCGTGTGCAACTCGTCGATGAACAAAATGATTTCGCCCTGTGAATCGGTGACTTCTTTCAAGAACGCTTTCAGCCGGTCTTCGAATTCGCCGCGGAACTTCGCACCGGCGACCATCGAACCAATGTCCATTGCGATGAGCTTCTTTTGCTTCAACGACTCCGGCACATCGCCGCTGATGATGCGGCGAGCCAGGCCTTCCACGATCGCCGTCTTACCCACGCCCGGCTCGCCGATCAGGACCGGATTGTTTTTCGTCCGCCGCGAAAGCACCTGCATGACGCGCCGGATTTCGTTATCGCGTCCGATCACCGGATCGATCTTTCCCCGACGCGCCATCTCCGTCAGGTCGCGTCCGTATTTCTCCAGCGTCTGATATTTTCCTTCCGGATTCTGGTCCGTCACCCGCTGTGAACCGCGCACCTGTTGCAACGCCTGCATCAGCTTGTCGCGCGTCGCGCCGGCTTCTTTCAGCAATTTCGCCGCTACACTTTTCCCATCCGCGAGCGCGAGCAAATAATGCTCGGCGCTGAGGAACTCATCCTTCATCCGCGCCATCTCTTTCTCCGCCGCATCGATCGTCGATCGCAGATCGTTGCCGATCCCCTGATTCAAATTGTCGCCCTGGACTTTCGGCTTCCGTTCCAGCTCCTCCGTCAAGCGTTGGCGCAACTCCCCGATCGCGACCCCCATTTTCTCCAGCAACGGCCGTGTCACTCCATCCGTCTGATCGAGCAAAGCGATTAGAAAATGCTCGTTCGTGATTTCCTGGTGCCCGAACTCGGACGCTACCGTCTGCGACGCGTGCAGCGCCTCCTGCATCTTCTGGGTGAATTTGTCCGGTCGCATTCTTAACAGCTAAGCTTCGCGCCCGGTTGCGCAACCGCGCACGATCATTCTTTACCGCGCTCCGGCGTTCTGATATTCCCTGAATCTCATCCCATCCTCACCCCGCACCCCAAACCGCCTATGAGCAACGAAATCTATATCGCCTATTGGAGCGGCGAAGAACCGACCGGACCCGGACAATCGCCCACGCTCGATAAAACGCCGGACTACATCGACATCGTCCCGCTTTTCTATGTGCTGATAAACAAGGCCGGCAGCCTGGATTTCAACAGACTCGTCTTGCACAATAGCCAGGCCACGATCAAAGGCTGGATGGAAGACATCCGAACCCGCCAAGAAAACCAGCCGAAGAAAACGAAATTCACGCTCGGTATTTTGAGCGGAGATTTCCCGTCGCAAGATCCGACAAAGTTCGCGCAAACGGTCAAGGACGCCGTGAAGGATTGGGGCGCCGACGGAGTCACCGTCGATTACGAACCGCCGGACGGTGATGAAAGGATCCTCGAAGTCGTTAAGGCGATCCGCGATGCCGTCGGAATGGACGCGATCATGACGGCGCCGATTTATGATTCGTGGACGCCGTGGCCAGATTTGCTGAAAAGTTACAGCGCCTTTTTCAATTTTATCGAAACGATGGATTACAGCCCATATCCGGGGAAAAAAACGACCATCGACGATTACGAATCGTACGCTCAAACCATCGGCACGATTGACGAGCCGGCCTACAGCAAAATTGCGATCGGAGTCAGCTGCATGGAACCCTCGAGAGATTACTACACGCCCCTGGCCGACGTGATCGACTTGTGTAAG
>DATILK010000281.1:0-2386 GCA_035476555.1 Chthoniobacterales bacterium
TGCCGGAGACTTTCGTCAACCAGTTGCGCGACGCATTTGCGCGCGATCGGCTGCATTGGACGCGGTTGTGGAGTGTGGTGGTGCTGGGGCATTATGCGAAACGGCGCGAGCTCGTTCGCCTTCCGGATGAAAATTCTCCGATCCACGCACACAGTTAATCCGGCCCTCGGCGGCCCCATCGAATCGATCAAGCAATCTTCCGCCGCGCTGCTTCGTCGCGGGCATGAGGTCGAAATCATTTCGCTCGATGCGCCAAACGATCCCTGGGTGTGCGATTCCGCCATCCCGGTCCATGCGCTCGGGCCCGGCCTCGGGAGTTACGGATACGCGTCGCGTTTTTCTGATTGGATCAAAGAGCGCCGTTCGAATTACGACGCGGTGATCGTGCACGGTATCTGGCAATACAGCAGCTTTGGCGTATGGCGCGCCCTCGCGGGAACGAAGACGCCGTACTTCGTTTTTCCTCACGGCATGCTCGATCCGTGGTTCAAGCGCACCTATCCGCTGAAGCACATCAAGAAGCTTTTCTATTGGCCGTGGGGCGAATATCGCGTCCTGCGTGATGCCGCTGCCGTCCTTTTCACTTCAGAAGAGGAACGGCGCCTCGCACGGGAATCGTTCGGTCGCTATCACTGCAATGAAAGGGTTGTGAATTACGGAACTGCGGCGCCAACGGATCTCGAAGTCGCGCGCGAAAGATTTTTCGAAACGTTCCCGCGCTTGCGTGATCAGCGCTTCTTTCTTTTTCTTGGTCGTCTCCACGAAAAGAAGGGCTGCGATCTTTTGATCGAAGCATTTGTTGAACTCCAGAATTCCGCCGATGCGGCGCACCATCTCGTCATGGCTGGTCCTTGTTCCGACGACGCCTATCTTCGCCGGCTTCAACAAATCGCGGCCAGGGCCGGCGATTCGATTACCTTTCCCGGCATGTTGACCGGCGAGGTGAAGTGGGGCGCGTTAAGCGCGGCGGACGCATTCGTGCTTCCTTCCCACCAGGAAAATTTCGGGATCGCGGTCGCGGAAGCGTTAGCCTGCGCGACGCCGGTTCTCATTTCGAACAAGATAAATATCTGGCGCGAAATCGAAGACGACGGCGCGGGTTACGTCGAGAACGACGATCTGTCTGGGACAATCAATCTTCTGAAACGTTGGCTCGCCACGCCGGAAGTTTCGCAAGCGCATATGCGGGCAAACGCCCGGAAATGTTTTGCCAGCCGCTTCGAGATCGAGCGCGCGACCGACTCATTGCTTGCCGCGATCGGGAATCCCTCCCATCCGTGAAAATCCGTGTTCATCAGTGGCTGTCTTTCTGCTTGGTTAGGCGGTGATTTTCCATGGAAACGAAAACTCCGGTAAAACCTGAGCAGAGTGAGGCGCAAGAATCGCCCTGGTCCGTTGAGAATCGCGCGCTGCGATTGCTCTGGGAATTTTGCTGGTTCGTTTTTTGCCGTTGGACACCGAAACCGGCGAACCCCTGGCGTCTTTTCTGGCTCGATGTATTCGGCGCAACGATCGAAGGCAAACCGTTCGTCCATCAGCGCGCCCGGATTGAAATTCCGTGGCACCTCACTTTACGAGACCGCGCCTGCCTCGGAGATCGCGCCAACGCCTATAGCCTGGGCGAAATCGAAATCGGCGAGCGCGCGACCGTTGCGCAGGAAGTTTACCTCAGCACGGGGAGCCACGATTTCTCCCATCCCGCGCTCCAATTAATCACTGCTAAAATCACGATCGGTGCCGACGCTTTCATCGGAGCGCGCGCCTTCATTCTGCCCGGCGTGGAGATCGGCGCCCGCAGCGTCATCGGCGCCTGTTCCGTCGTGACCAAGGATGTTCCGCCAGACGTGATCGCGGCCGGCAATCCCTGCTCCGTGATCCGACCGCGCGCATGAATTTTCCCGGACGGAATTTCGCGCGTCACCTTTTTTGGGTCACGGTTGGACGCTTCCCGGCGGTGCGCGTTTGGTTAACGCGGCTGTTTATTCCTTCGCGCGATTCCGACATCCAGATGTTTGGAGCAACCCTGCGAATCAATTCGCGCGAAGAGATCGGCCTCGCCCGCGCCGCACGACAGTCCACCGACAACATTATTTTTCGCGATGAAGTCGCGACCCTGCTCAATCTCGCGCTGCTTCTTCAGCCCGGCGATGTCTTCGTCGACATCGGCGCCAATGTCGGCCTCTACAGTTCGATCCTCAGTCGCTTTGCAAATGCTTATCCGGAATCGCGATTCGTCGCGATCGAGCCGAATCCTGAAACCGTCCAGCGGCTGCGGGAGTCGGTTCGGAATGCGCCGGTGACGGTGCTCAACGTCGCGGTTTCCGACAAGGAATCGGAGTTGGCGTTCCAACGTGGAATTACTTCCGGCGTTTTCAAAGTGGCCGAG
>DATILK010000282.1:0-2601 GCA_035476555.1 Chthoniobacterales bacterium
ACCGCTGCTCAAGAGCGCGGTGATGAACGCGCCGGCCTGGCCATGCATTTCCGGCGGCGGGCCCATGAATTTGAGGAAGGCATTTGAGCCAAAGACGACGAACATAAGCCCAAGCAAAACGCGGACGATGACGATGACGTATTTCATAAAACTACTGGCTGATTATCTCAGTTTTCGCCAAAATGAAATGTCGAAGTGAATCGACAGCTCTTCTCATGACCGCATCCCAAAACCAATCCACCAGCTCCGTCCATCCTCAGCCCCTGAAAGCGGTCCTGGTGGTGGACGACGACAAACAACTCGCGTCAGCCCTGGAGTGGATATTGAAGGACGAGAACTATCTCGTCGATGTGGCGTTCGATGGTGAAGAGGCGATGCTCAAGGTGCGGGTGCATGAATACGATGCCGTGATCTGCGATGTCATGATGCCGCGCTTGCGCGGTGACGAATTTTACATCCAGGCCAAGAAGTTGCGGCCGAACCTGGAGAAGCGTTTCATCTTCATCACCGGATTCGGAGCCGATCCCGACATTCGCGAATTCCTGGACGCACGCCGCCTGAAACACTTGATCAAGCCGTTTCAGATCAACAAATTGATCGTGAGCGTGAAGGAGTTGCTGGCCGAAACGTCGTAACCGCGGCACCAGTCGCTCTCACTTAAAGAAAAAGTGCGCGACGGCGGTTTCGCAGTCCCAGTAAATCATCGCAAGCGCGGCGAGATCGAAGGCCGCGTGCAGGACCATTACCAAAAAGATTCGGCCGGTGAGGGCGAAAATCGTGCCGAAAGTAAGGCCGGTCATAAGAGCCTGCTCCATGCCCGCTTTTCCTTGGTCGACATAGTGGAGCAAAGCAAAAGGGATGGAGGTGAGCGCGACAATCGCAACCTTCGCCCATACGCTGGTCCCAAGAAGTTTGCCGAGGCGCTCGAACATCCAGCCTCGATAAAACGTTTCCTCTCCCCAACCGGCGACAACGATCATGAGAAACAACATCCGCGGCAGCGACGCCGGGTTTCCGGCGACCCAATGGTAGGCTTGATTAATCGGAGGCGCGCCCAGCAGCGGCATCACGATCGCCTTCATCAAGAATTTAAAGGCGACGCCGAAGATGATCCCGAGGGCAAGCGTCCGCGCCCAACTCTGCGGCCACACGTAACCGATCTCGCGCCACGGCGTGCGAGAGAGCGACACCCACACAACAACAAGAATGGCGCTGAGCGGAGAAAAGAGAAAATTCCCGCCGAGAATGATCAGGATCGAAAGAAGGCCGAGGGGCCCGAATCCGCGCAGCTGCGCGGCGAGCCGTTCTTCCGTCGATGTCTCGTTCGTCACTGGTGCTCTGTCAGGATTTTAGCAAAACGCCAGACGTCATGAAAGGAATTGTAGAGCGGCGTCGGAGCGGCGCGGATGACATTCGGCTCGCGGAAATCCGCTTTCACGCCGGCGGCTTCGAGTTTCTTGTGGAGCGCTTTCGGATTTTCGTGCGCGAGGATCGAGAGCTGGCAGCCGCGCGCTTCCGGTTCGCGCGGTGTGATGATCGTGAAACGATCCGAGCCGGCGCGATCCAAAAGAAATTCGAGATAACTAGTGAGCTTCTTCGATTTTTCGCGAAGCCGCTCCATTCCACCGGCTTCATCGAAGATCGCAAGTGAAGCGAGCAGCGGAGCCATCGAGAAAATCGGCGGGTTGCTGATCTGCCAACCGTCGGCGGACGGGACCGGAATGAATTCCGGTTGAAGCTGCATTTGGAAACGCGTCTTCGGATCGTTGCCGAACCAGCCGGCCAATCGCGGCAGTTTCGGATTAGTGGCGTGCCGCTCGTGGACGAACGCGCCCGCGACCGCGCCCGGCCCGGCATTCAGATATTTGTAGGAACACCAAACGGCGAAATCGACATTCCAATCGTGCAGCGCAAGCGGCACGTTGCCGACGGCGTGCGCAAGATCAATTCCCACTGTGATCCCGCGCTTCTGCGCCGCCGCAGTGACGGCCGCGATGTCGAAGAATTGGCCGGTGAAAAAATTCACTCCCGCGAGCAGAATGACGGCAAGGCTGTCGGCGTTCTGGTCGATCATTGCGACGACGTCTTCCGTGCGCACGGTCGCCTCGACTTCGCGCGACCGCGCGAGGAGCAGCGCCCTCGCCGGATCCAGGCCGTGGTGCCGAATCTGGGTCTTGATCGCGTAGGTGTCGGAGGGAAACGCCGGATCCTCCATCAGGATTTTGAACCGCGAGTCCGTTGGCTGATAAAACGTCGCCATCATGAGATGGATGTTCACCGTGAGGCTGTTCATGCAGATCACCTCGACCGGTTTCGCGCCGATGATTCGTGCCATCGGTCCCCGGAGATTTTCGTGATACGAATACCAGGGCGTCACGGCGCCAAGATGCGCGTCCACGCCGAGCCGCGCCCAATCATCCAGCTCTTGCTCGACGATTCGCCGCGCCGACTTCGGCATCAGGCCTAACGAATTGCCGGAAAAATAAATCAGCGGCTCACTGTTCTCTCCAAGCGGCAGATGAAATTTTTCGCGGAACGAACGGAGAGGATCGTCGGCATCCAGGCGCAATGCGAAATCTTCGTCGGCAGAAAATTCCATGG
>DATILK010000283.1:0-8452 GCA_035476555.1 Chthoniobacterales bacterium
GATCAAGGGATTGATCGATCGGCTCAACGCGAAGCAGGACATCAATAAATAGCTGCGCGATTGAAGCGATAGCGTAGGTGTAGCGCTCATGGGTAATGGGAGAGCGAGAATTATTCGCCGCGCGCTGGGCGTTTTGCTCATGAGCGCGACGATCGTCCGCAGCGTGGAGCCGCCGCCGCCGGATTTTCCGCCGCCGATGAACGCGGCCGAGATTCAGCTCGCGCTCCAGAAGCTGAATGTCCTTGGCCGCGTTCTCTACGTCGCCGCGCATCCGGACGATGAGAATACGAATCTGATGGCGCTCTGGTCGAACGGTTCGCTTTACGACACGGCGTATCTCTCGGTCACCCGCGGCGACGGCGGGCAGAATCTTCTCGGGCCGGAGCTGGGCGAACGTCTCGGCTTCATCCGCACCCACGAACTTCTCGCCGCGCGCAAAATCGATCACGCCCATCAATTCTTTACCCGCGCCATCGATTTCGGTTTCTCGAAGAGCGCGGCGGAAACGTTGAAGATTTGGGACCGCGAAAAAATTCTGGCGGATGTCGTCTGGACAATTCGGAAATGGAAACCGGACGTAATCGTCACCCGCTTCAGTCCGGACGACGACAAGACGCACGGTCATCACACTTCATCGGCGATTCTCGCCCACGAAGCCTTTACGGCGGCCGCAGATCCGAAACGTTTTCCGGAGCAACTGAAGTTCGTCGAAGTTTGGAAACCGACGCGCATCGTCTGGAATACGTCGCCGTTCTTTTTCCAGAATCGCAACATTCCGTTCGATCCGGCCGGCCTCGCCGTCCTGGAAGCGGGCGGATTCAGTCCGCTCCTCGGAAAAGCGTTCACAGAAATCGCGGCCGCGAGCCTGAGCCAGCACAAAAGTCAGGGCGTCGGCAGCCCGCCGCGGCGAGGCGCGCGCAAAGAGTACTTCAAACTTCTCGAAGGCGCGCCGATGACGGACGCGTTGTTCGACGGCGTCGAGACGACTTGGACGCGCGTTCCGAAATCGGCCGCGATCGCGGAAAAAGTAAAACAACTTCGCGCGACCTTTTCGCCCGACAATCCATCAGCTTCAGTGCCGAAGCTGCTCGAGTTGCGCAAGGAACTGACCAAGGGCGAGAAGAACGATTGGCTGCTCGCGAAAACCAGCGAAGTCGATTCGCTGATCGCAGCCTGTCTCGCACTTCACATCGAAAGCTCAACGACAATCGCCGTCGTCTCGCCGGGACAGCCGCTGCCGATCAAGCTCGACGCGATCAATCGTTCAAACGTGCCGGTGCAACTGCTCGAAGCACGCACGCCGGTCTCGGGTGAACCGTTGCGCCTCGACGCTCCGCTGCCGCAGGACCAATTCGTCACGAAGGATCTTTCGCCGACGTTACCGAAGGACGTTGCCTCAACGCAGCCATATTGGCTGCGGAAGGCGCCCGCGGTTGGAACTTTCACCGTCGACGACCAGAAGCTGATCGGCCTCGCCGAAAATCCACCGCCGTTCCCGCTCGAAGTTTCGCTGCGCGTCGGCGATCAGGATCTTCGTTACCTGGTCGACACAAAATATCGCACGGTCGATCCCGTCATCGGCGAAGTCCGGCAAAACCTTGTCATTGCTCCTCCGGTGTTCGCCAATCTGCAAAATTCTGTTTTCGTTTTCGGCGACGACAAACCGAAAACCGTCCAGGTGCGCGTGACGGCTTCAACGGGCGCGGTCAAAGGCCAGCTGCGACTTGAAGCGCCCAAAGGATGGCGCATCGAACCGGCCTCTGTTCCCGTCGATTTGCCTGCTGCGGAAAATGAAGCGTTCGCCTCGTTCACGATTCATCCGCCGGCCAATGCGAGCGACGCCACCCTGCGCGCGATCGTGAACGTTGACGGCCGCGATTACTCCTTCACCCGCGAACGCATTTCCTATCGACACATCGGCGCCCACACTTTGATGCCGCCGGCCGAGGCCAAAATCGTTCGCGCCGACATTAAAAAGACAGGCGAACTCATTGGCTACATTCCCGGCGCCGGCGACGACATTCCACAGAGCCTTCAGCAAATTGGGTACGACGTGAAAGTGCTCGATGGTTCGGAAATCACGGCGGAAAACCTGAAACGGTTTGGCGCCGTCGTGCTCGGAATCCGCGCTTACAACACGCAAGATCGGATCGGCGCGTGGCAGCGCGAGCTGCTGGCCTACGTTAAGGCCGGCGGCGTCGTGGTTGCCCAATACAACACGACCGCCGATCTCAAGACGAAAGAGATCGGGCCGTTCCCGCTCGAGATTTCGCGCGAACGCGTAACGGATGAAAACGCGGAGATTCGGATTCTCGCGCCGGATCATCCGATCCTGAATACGCCGAACAAAATCACCGCCGACGATTTCAAAGGTTGGGTGCAGGAGCGCGGCCTTTATTTTCCCAACAAGTGGGACGCGAACTGGACGGCGCTTCTTTCCTGCAACGATCCGAACGAAAAGCCGCTCGATGGCGGACTGCTCGTCGCGAAATCCGGCGAAGGTTATTTCGTTTACACCGGTTACGCGTTCTTCCGGCAATTGCCCGCCGGCGTTCCCGGCGCCTACCGCCTCTTCGCGAATATGGTTTCGTTGCGCGGCGCAAAATGAGCCTGCACGAACACCCGCCATTTTTTTCTTCCTGGCGAAGGGCCTACGCGTTCGCGATTTTTCTCTTCGCGGTTGAGGTGGCGCTGCTCTACGCGTTCACGCTCCGGTTTTCGTGAACCGGCTCGATTACATCGTTCTCTTCGCGACGATCCTCGCGATCCCGCTCTACGGACTTTGGCGCACGTACAATCACCCGAACCTTCGCGAATACCTGAAGGGCGATCGCACGATTCGCTGGGGGACGATCGGCCTCTCCGTGCTCGCGACCCAGGCCGGACCGATCACGTTCCTTTCCATGCCGGGCCAGGCTTACGAAAGCGGCATCGGATTCATCCAAAATTATTTCGGACAACCGTTCGCGCTCATCGTGGTCTGCGCGATTTTCGTTCCGATCTATCAACGGCTGAAAGTTTTCACCGCTTACGAATATCTCGGGCAGCGTTTCGACAAAAAAACGCGGCTCTTCGGCGGATTTCTGTTTCTCATTCAACGCGGCATCGCGGGTGGAATAACGATTTACGCGCCGGCGATCATTCTCTCGGCGCTGCTCGGTTGGGATTTGAATCTCACGATCTGGCTCGCCGGCGGTTTCGTGATTTTCTACACAGTTGTCGGCGGCACGAAAATCGTCAGCCTCACGCAGCGTTACCAGTTTCTCGTCATCGTCGTGGGGATGGCGCTCGCATTCGGGATCGCTGTCTATCGACTGCCGGCCCAGCTTTCCTTTACCGACGCGCTCCACATCGCCGGCCGGATGGGAAAATTGCAAGCGGTCGATTTCTCGCTCGATCCGTCGAAGCGCTACACGTTTTGGTCCGGCATGCTCGGCGGATTCTTTCTGTCGCTTTCCTATTTCGGCGCCGATCAATCGCAGGTGCAACGTTATCTCGCCGGCAATTCCCTTCGCGCCAGCCGGATCGGGCTTCTCTTCAACGCCCTCGTGAAAGTGCCGATGCAATTTCTCATCCTTCTTCTCGGCGCGATGGTCTTTCTCTTCTACCAATTCGAAAAGCCGCCGATCTTTTTCAACCAACCCAGCTACCAGCGCGCGGTCGAGAGCTGTTACGGTCCGAAGCTGAACGAGCTTCAGACCCAGTTCGACAACGTGTTCGTGCAAAAACGCGAATTGCTCCAGAGTTCCGGCGCGCAAGCATCCACCGCGGAACTTCAGCAGCTCGACTCCCGCGCTCGCAGCATTCGCGACGAGACCAGGAAAGTTCTCGAGCAGGCCGGCGCGAATCCCAAGAGCAAGGATTCCGATTACGTCTTCATCACTTTCGTTCTCCAGCATCTGCCGCACGGCGTCGTCGGTCTGCTCGTGGCGGTGATTTTTTGCGCGACGATGTCGGCGACTTCCGCGGTGCTCAACGCGCTCGGCTCGACCACCTCGGTCGATTTCTATCGCGTCTTTCGTCCCGGAAAATCCGACCACCACTACGTCGTCGCGACGCGCTGGCTCACGCTCGGCTGGGGCATGGTGACCATCGCAGTCGCGTCCTTCTGCAGCCTCGTAGAAAACCTGATCGAAGCCGGCAACATTCTCGCCTCGGTTTTCTACGGCAGCATTCTCGGCCTGTTCCTCGTCGCGTTTTTCCTTCGCAATGTGCGTGGCTCGGCTGTTTTCTTCGCCGCCGTTCTCGCGCAGACGATGGTCCTCGTCCTCTTCTTTACCACGAACATCGGCTATCTCTGGTACAACGTGATCGGTTGCGCCGCCGTCATGATCTTCGCCTGGATTTTGCAGACAACACTTTTCCGAGATGGTGACCTCGCTCCTGCGCAATGAGCGCGCCCATCATTTGTTTCGGCCAACAACCGTGCGGCTTTTTCCCGAAACGATTTCTCTGGGCGAAGATCGTCACCGCGCGCCGGCTCCAACGCGAAATCGACGGCGCGATTGTTTTCTTTTTCCACGATAGCGATCACGATCCGCGCGAGACCACAACCGTGCTACGCGAACTGCGCACAGGCCGCGAACAATCGTTCAATTTCGAGTTCGCGAACAAGATCCAGAAACAATTTTCGCCGCTCTACGCGAAACGGCTGCTGCCAGACTGGCAGGCGAAAGTCGCGCGTCAGCTTCCGAACTTCGTCGCGCCTAAGCTCGTCGAAGACTTCAAAGCCATCGAAGCCTCGAACGCCGCCGATTTCTGCCGCGAGCTTTACGCACGGATGGATTTATTAGAAGGCATCCGCGTCGAGCGGTCGAGCGCTCCGGAATTCCGCAAGGCAGCCGCGCCAATCGACGATTTTTTCGTGGACGTGAAATGGGAAGGCGAAACGGTTCGCGCCCGGCATCGGGACGGAAAACTTTTGCTTCACAAAGGCGGCGACAATTACATCGAGCTGCCGCCGCAACCATTCGAGAAAACGCAAATCAGCCCGACCCGCGATACGCGTCTGCGCTGGATGCAGTCGGTGATCCAGTGCACGCATTACGTCGCCGGCGCAGGCGAACGCGAATACTTGAACGAAGCGGACGCGCGCGGCGTTACCTTCGTTCAACGAGACGCCGTCGCTGATTCCGGTCTCGCGTATATTGGCGATTAATGGAGCGTCCGCTCAAGATCGGCATTGTTTGTTTTCCGCTCATCGGCGGCAGTGGAATCCTCGCGACGGCGCTCGGGACCGAGCTGGCGGTGCGCGGCCACGATGTCCATTTTTTCAGCCACGCCAAACCGGTCCGCCTCGATCTTTCCCTGCCGCGAATCCATTTCCACGAGGTCGAAGTCGGCCACGCGACCGTCTTCCCTTGTCCCGATTACACTCTGCCGCTCGCTGTGAAGATGGCGGAATTTGGCCGGGCAAACGCGCTCGATCTTTTTCACGTTCACTATGCCGTCCCGCATGCGACCGCCGCTTTTCTCGCCGCGGAAATGATCGGAGGCACCGCGCCGAAAGTCATCACCACGCTGCATGGAACGGACACGACGCTGCTCGGGCCTAACCCGCAATACCGCGCGGCGATCGAGCACGCGCTCATTCATTCCGATGCGGTCACGACCGTTTCGCAAAGCCTGCGTGCTCAGACCGAAGAAACGTTTCGGCTGCGCGATCCGATTCACGTCATTCCGAATTTTTTCACGCCCAATCCGTCAACGAAAACTCGCGATGAAGTGCGGCGCGAACTCGGAATTGGCGACAACGAATTTCTCGTCGTCCACATGTCGAACCTTCGAGCAACCAAGCGAATCGATCTGTTACTTCGCGTGATCGCCGGCGCCTCGCATCGCGAACAAATCCGACTCCTCATTCTGGCCGGGGCGCCGTTCGCGCCATTCGAGCCGCTCGTCGAACAGCTTGGTCTGCGCGACCGCGTGATCGTTCGCGAGGACGCAGCCGTCGTCGAGAACTACCTGCCCGCCGCCGACGCCGGCCTTTACGCCTCCGAGAACGAAAGCTTCGGTCTCAGCATTCTCGAAACGATGTTTTTCGGGAAGCCCGTTATTGCATTTAGCGTCGGTGGAATTCCGGAAGTGGTGGGCGACACCGGCTCGTTGCACCAGTTCGGTGATATTGCCGGAATGGCTGTGGCGCTCGACAAACTCGTCGAGTCACCCGATTCCGCCCGCGAGCTGGGCGAGCGCGGACGCGAACGAGCGGAACAGCTTTTCACCGCGGCCCGAGTCGTGCCGCAGTACGAGGCACTTTACCGCAACGTCCTCACTCGTTAGGCCAATGCCGCCTCGACGGCGGGTGGAAAAATTTCGGCAACGTCGCCTTCGATGCGCAAGGAAACGGCCGGTTCGTGATCGTGATCGGTCGGTCCGCGATTGATGATGACGTAGGGTGCGCCGCGCTGCGCGGCCATGAGCGGAAAAGAAGCCGCCGGATAAACGGACAATGTCGAGCCGAGTGCAACGACGAGATCGCAATGCGCCGCGGCCTGCTCGGCCCTCCCCAAGACCCGCGGATCGAGGCTTTGACCGAAGCTGATCGTCGCCGGTTTCAGAAAACCGCCGCAGTCACAAAGCGGCGGCTTGCGGTTCGCGCGAAAAAATTCGAAGTGCGGCTCCGGGTCGCTGCGCGCTTTGCAGCTCACGCATTCGATCAACAGGTTCGTCCCGTGTAGCTCGACCAACCGTTCAGGGTCTGTCCCCGCGCGCGTATGCAGCCCATCGATGTTTTGCGTCAGGAGTGCCAAAACCTTTCCGGCGTTTTCCAACGTGACGATGGCGCGATGAACGGCGTTCGGCTGCGCGTCGCGATAACCATCCCAGCCCTCGAGCTTGAAATCCCAATGCTCGATCCGCGCCGCTTCCGACGTCATGAAATCCTGGACGTAAACCGGCTGCCGTTTTTTCCAAACGCCTTGCGGCCCGCGAAAATCCGGGATGCCGCTCCCGGTCGAAATTCCGGCGCCGGTAAAAATCATCATGCGCCGTGAGGCGCGCAAATAATCCGACAGAGCGCTCACGCTCCTCAGGGAACCTTGAGCTTCTCGATCCCGGCCGCTGCGAGGGCCGCGTTCAACGCCTCGACGTCGGCCGGAATCGTGTGCCAGCGTTCGACCGCGGTCTTCGCGTCGCGTTGCACAGCCAACGCGGCCGTTTCCACCTGCGGCGTCGGTCCGGCATCGGCTTCCTGAAGATGACCGAACAGTTGTTCGACTTTCGTCAGGGCGTCGAGATGGAGCGGTTGCCCCGGACGCGATGGCGCCGGATCGCCGAACGTTTCCAGCTTCTTGTGGAACGCTTCGATATTCTCTTTGATCGGCTGATCGCCCGCGCGCTCCTTTGCTTTCGTCACTTCGGCGACGAGCGCATCGAAGCTCTTCCCGATCGGCAATAGGGTCGCTCGCGTTTCGTAAAGCGCTTTCGAGAGATCGAATTGTTTCGCCAAATCCGCGGGCAAAACTTTGAGCCGCGGATCCATCTTCACCGTGAGCGGTTGGGCAAAAGTTTTTCCGCTCGCCGTGAGAACCACGGAATACTCGCCCGGCACCACCCACGGACCGGTGGGATGCGCGGCGGTCTTTTGGAAAACCGCCTGCATTGGATATTCCGGCTCAACTTCCTTCAGCGGCTCCATGTGCATGTCCCAACAAAATCGATGGAGACCGGGCGCGGCCGAGAGAGGCTCGGGCGGTTTCACCCAGTAGCGCGGGATTTTCAGCTTCGGGTCCGGCGTCGGAACCGGATCGCTGCTCGCATATTTCCGAACAACGTTTCCTTTTGCGTCTTTGATCTCGAGCGTGACCGGTCCCGTCGCATTCGATCCGAGCCGATAGTCGATCATCGCACCCTCCGGCGGATTCTCCCCTTGCGGTTCGTCCGGCGGCAACGGCGTGTCGGTATTCAGATTCCAGCGGGCTCGCCACGCTGTTTGCGGTTTGAAAAGAAACGCGTCGCCGCCTCCAATCTCCATTTGGCGGAGCGCGGTGATGTTGTCGAGAATCCAGAAGCCGCGGCCATGCGTCGCGACCGCGATGTCGTCATCTTTAATACTCAGATCGCGCACCGAAGTAGCCGGCATGTTGAAACGCAGCGAGCGCCAGCTTTCGCCGTCATCGAACGAAACATAAACGGCGCGTTCCGTTCCGGCGAAGAGCAAACCGCGCCGGCGCGGATCTTCGCGGACCACGTTCGTGTTTTCGTTCTCCGGAATTCCCTGCACAATTTCCTTCCAGGTTTTGCCGCCGTCGTTCGTGCGATAAATGTGCGGCCGCAAATCGTCGATCCGGATCGTGTTCACCGCGGCGTAAGCGGTGTTCGCGTCGAAATGACTGGCGTCCATAATCGAGATTTTCTGCCACGGGGTAATCGCCGGCGGCGTGATGTCCTTCCAGTTTTTTCCGCTATCGGTTGTAAGATGAATCAATCCGTCGTCAGTCCCGGCCCAGAT
>DATILK010000284.1:0-4125 GCA_035476555.1 Chthoniobacterales bacterium
AGCGATGCGTGTGCGCCGAAATTCCCGCCTTTTGATTCGCTTCGCACGATCGCGGTCACATAGAACAATGCCGCAGCGACGAGAAGGAGGCACCGGCGAAAATCTTGGGGAAGCACGGCGACTCTTTTTGAATAACACCGCATCGCAGGTCAATGAAATTACGGAGTGAATGCGCTACAGTGGCGAACGCCAAAATGAAAAATATCGCAGCCGCAGTCCTGATTCTGTTTTCTGTCGCGGCGTTCGCGGAAGAGCCGTCACCGAATTTCGACGAGAAAGCGGCGGAACGATTCGCGAACCTCGCCCTGGCTTGTGTCGGCAAGGAATATCCAAACAAGATCAGCCACCTTCTCAATAGCGACGCCGACGTCGCGCCGCCGCGAAAACTGACGCCGGCCTTTTACGGCTGTTACGACTGGCATTCGTCTGTCCACGGTCATTGGCTTCTCGTCCGCCTCGTGAAAACATTTCCGGACGCGCCGTTTGCCAAAACTGCCCGCGAAGCACTTCGCAAAAGTTTGACTGCGGAAAATTTGAAACAAGAAGCGGCCTATTTGCGCGGCGAAGGACGCGCGAGTTTCGAGCGGCCCTACGGAATGGCGTGGTTGCTCCAGCTCGTCGTCGAGCTCGCCGAGTGGGACGATCCTCAGGCGCGCGAAATGTTGACGAACCTCGCGCCGCTCGAAGATGTCGTCCGCGACCGTCTGAAAACGTGGCTGCCAAAATTGTCGCATCCGATCCGCATCGGCGAACACAATCAATCGGCGTTCGCGCTCGGTCTGTTTCTCGATTATGCGCGCGCCACCAAGAATCAGGAATTCGCGAAACTCGTCGAAACAAAGACACGCGAATTTTTTCTAAAGGACAAGGATTGCGCGATGAGTTACGAGCCGTCCGGTGAAGATTTTCTTTCGCCGTGCATCGGGGAAGCGGATGCCGTCCGGCGCATCCTCAGGCCGGATGAATTCGCAAAGTGGCTCGGTGATTTTCTCCCACGCATTCCGACGACGGCAAGAACGGATTGGTTGCCGATAGTTGTTTCGCCCGATCCGAGCGATCCGAAGCTCGCGCATCTCGACGGTCTGAATCTCAGTCGCGCCTGGATGCTGGAAGGAATCGTGTCCGGTTTGCCCGCGAACGATCCGCGCCGGGCGTCATTGATCGCAACCGCGGAAGCGCATCGACGCGCCGGACTCGCCGCCGTGACCGGCGCGCATTACGAAGGCGGTCATTGGCTCGGCAGCTTCGCGGTTTATCTGGTCACGAAGCGCGGGATCGGCAAGTAGCACTCGGGCTTCCATGCGTCGCCGATATCTCGCCGCGCTTGTTTCGCTGTTTCTTTTTCCGTGGTCGATAATCGCCGAGGAAAAAGAGCTGGGCGCCCTGGAAATTTTCGATCGCACCCTGGCCGCGTTCGACAATCAGCGGACAGCGTTGCGCGAGTACCAATATTACCAAACCCTCACGACGCATCAGTTCGACAGTTCGGGCAACGTCGCTGCGCGCGGTGTCTGGCAATCGATCGTCCGCCCGGGCGATCCGCGCCCGCTCGAATACGTCGGCGAACGTATGGAAGGCAAACTTTCTTTCTTCAAATCCGAAAGCTCGTCCTCTTCCCCTCCGTCTCCCTCTGCTTCTCCGTCCAAGTCCAAGCCGCCCGATCAGACGGAAGAAAAGAACCAGTCCGAAACGGCCGTCGCCGCCGTCCATAAATATAACCTGCGCGACCGCTACAACTGGAAACGATTGCCGGACGAAACCGTAACCGGCGAAAGCGCCTACGTGATTTCCTTCCAGCCGAAGCCCAACCAAACGGTGCGCTCGCGCGAGGAACGTTTCTTCAGTCTGCTCGGCGGCAAACTTTGGGTCAGCCGCGAAGATTTCGCCATTCTGAAAATGGACGTCGCGCTCCAATCGCCCTGCCATTTGTTCTGGATCCTCGCGCAGGTGACGACCTTTAAATTCCCTTACGTTCTGGAACCGTCGCACGGA
Organism: Chthoniobacterales bacterium; assembly: GCA_035476555.1. GTDB lineage: Bacteria > Verrucomicrobiota > Verrucomicrobiia > Chthoniobacterales > UBA10450 > AV80. The sequence continues at coordinate 1,993 of DATILK010000284.1, forward strand.
CCGCGTCTGTTTCGTCTGAGCAAGGCCACTGCGAAAACCGTCGTCAGCTTTCCGTTCTACGCGATCCGCCAGAAACACTGGCTCACCGTCGACAAATACGAGCCGCGCACCGCACGCGGCACCGCGCCGAAAAATCCTCACCCGAGTTTGACCCCACGCGGCGGCGATTGATTACAACACGTGATTCACATTCTCGATACTCAACACCTCGGCCGCCCCGGTATCATCGCGTCGACCTTGCTCGAGACGGACGATGGTCCAGTGCTCTTCGACACCGGTCCGGAGTCGACCTTCGACAACATTGCCGCGGAGCTGCGCAAACTTGGTTCCGAACCACGCGATGTTCGTCACGTTTTTCTTAGCCACATTCATTTCGATCACGCCGGCGCGGCCTGGCGTTTCGCGGAGCTGGGCGCGACGATTTATGTCCATCCGCGCGGCGCGCCGCATTTGATCGATCCCGCGAAGCTCGTCGCCTCTGCAACGCGTCTCTACGGCGACCAGATGGAGCGGCTCTGGGGAAAATTTTCCGCGATCGCACCGGAACGCGTTCGCGTTTTGGAAGACGGCGACGTTGTCCGCGTTGCCCCATTTGATATTCGCGCGCTCGCAACGCCAGGCCACGCCAGTCATCATCACATTTATCATTGGGGGCAAAATGTCTTCGGCGGCGACGTTGCCGGTGTTCGGCTCGGTAGTGGGCCGCCTACGCCGCCGTTTGTTCCACCCGAGCTCGACATCGAAGCGTGGCGCGATTCCATCGGAAAAATTCGGGCGCTGAGTCCCGGGAAAATGTTTCTCCCGCATTTCGGATCGGTAGATGGCGATATTGGCGCGTACCTTGACGCACTCGAAGAGCGTATCGTTCGCTGGTCGCTTTGGTTTCGCGATCGCATCCGCGCCGGTGACGACGAATCCACGTTGAAACCGGCGTTCGCTACTTACCTGGCGGCCGAGTTACGCGAAGCCGGCGCGACTGAATCCCAGCTCGCCGACTACGAACATGCCGACCCGAGCTTCATGGCCGTCAGCGCCGCGACGCGTTGCTGGCGTAAACATCATCCGAAAGAAATCGGCCTTTGAAGCCCGATCTCGGAACTCAGATTCCAGTCGCCGCGGCGCCGCGGAAAACCTATCGCGGCCCGTTCGCGATCATGACCGTCCTCTTTTTCATGTGGGGATTCATGACGGTCTTCAACGACATTCTGATCCCGCGGTTCAAGGACGCATTCACACTCGATTACTTCCACGCCATGCTGGTGCAGTTCGCGTTCTTCGGCGCTTACTTCATCGGCTCGCTTCTTTATTTCGCCATCTCGGCCAGCCTCGGCGATCCGATCGCGCGCCTCGGATACAAGAATGGCGTCGTCATTGGCCTGATGATTTCCGCAACGGGCAGCGCGCTTTTCTGGCCGGCCGCGACCTTTCTTTCGTATCCGCTTTTTCTAATCGCGCTGTTCGTGGTCGGCCTTGGGTTTGCCATGCTCCAGATCGCGGCCAATCCTTACGTCACGATTCTCGGTCCCGAACGCACCGCGTCCAGCCGGCTGAATCTCGCGCAGGCTTTTAATTCGCTCGGTACCACTCTCGGTCCGCTCGTCGGCGGTTATCTCATTTTTCAATACTTCGCCCGAACCGGCGCGCACGGCGCGGACTCGGTGAAGGCGCCCTACCTGGCGTTCTTCCTCGTGTTCCTCGTTCTGGCCGCGGTCTTTTTCTTCGTCCGGCTGCCGGATGTCAGTGAAGGAAAAATCGAACCGGGCTTTGCGGCGCTGAAGTTCCCGCAAGTCGTACTCGGGATGCTCGCGATCTTCATGTATGTCGGCGGCGAAGTTTCGGTCGGCAGTTCGATCATCAATTTTCTCGGGCAACACGCTGTGGCCGGGCTCAGCCAATTGGAAGCGAGCGGTTACGTCTCGCTTTTCTGGTTCGGGATGTTGATCGGGCGTTTCATGGGCGCCGTGGAATTGAGCGAGCTCGCGCCGCGCACCAAACAACTCTTGCTCGCCGCGATTCCGATCGCCGCCGGCGTTCTCCTTGTCACGGTTCGCGGCTGGAGTACCGCGCGTTTTTATCTGCCACTTTTGGTTGTTGGCTGGTTGCTCTTCCAAGCCGGCAAATCGCGCGCCGGCC
>DATILK010000285.1:0-12305 GCA_035476555.1 Chthoniobacterales bacterium
CGCAGAAGAGAAACGCGGCCATGGCCGTCATGATGGCCAGCGAGTGCCAGTATTCGACGAAGTTCGCGCCGCGCAGGATGATGGCACGGATGAGCGAGATGAAATAGGTGGTCGGCAGGATTGAGCCGAGGGCGTAGAAGATCCACGGCATGGTTTCGCGGGGAAAGATGAAGCCCGAGAAGAACACGCTCGGCAGGACGAACATCATCGACATCTGGAGCGCCTGCATCTGGTTCTCGGCCTTAGTCCCAACGAACAGGCCGATGCTCAGGAGTGCGAAGCAATAAACAAACGTCGCGAAGAGCAGCGCGACCGGGTTCCCGGCGATCGGCACGGCGAAGAGGAAACGCATGATGGAGAACAACAGGATCGCCATGAGCATGCCGATGCAGAGATAGGGCACGAGCTTGCCGAGCATGAGGCCCCAGCGGCTCAACGGACTAACGAGTAGTTGCTCGAGCGTCCCGCGCTCGCGCTCGCGGACGACCGCCATCGCGGTGGCGAACGTCGTCCCGATCTGCAAGACAATGCCGATTACTCCCGGGACAAAAAAGTTCGGGCTCCGCATCGTCGGGTTGTAAAGCATCTGCGGCCGAATCTCGACCGGGACCGTCCGGCGACCGGTCTCCCCCATCATCATCTCGACGGACTGGGTAAGCGCGACACCCAGCGCGGTGTTCAACGCCTGCAACGCCGTCGTGGAGTTGGATCCGTCAATCAACAACTGCACCTGAGCGGGGTGTCCGCTGCGCAGGTCGCGCGTGAAGTGCGGCGGAATTTGCATGCCGACGGACGCGCGTCCCTTCCGGATTTCGCTCGCCATTTCCTCGATGTTCTGGACTTCGCCGACGACGCGGAAGGTCTCGGTGTTCACGAACCGATCGAGGAACTGCCGGCTCTCGACCGTGCGATCTTCGTTGAGGATCGCCATCGGCATGTGCTTCACGTCATTATCCAGCGCGTAACCGAACGCGATCATTTCGATGAGCGGCGGGAAGAGCATGAAGAAAAGCGTCATCGGATCGCGCAGGACCGTGATGAATTCCTTGAACAGGATCGCGTTCAGGCCGCGGAAGGGAGCGTGTTTCACGCGGCTTTCTCCTGCTGATTTTCGCCGGCGTGTTTCGCCGTCAATGTCACGAACACATCTTCAAGCGACGGACCGATCTCGTGAATCTCGGGGCTGGCGATGCCGACGCGGCGCAGTTTCTCGTCGATCTCCTGGCGGCGAACCGTTTCGTCCACGAGCAGGTGCATCGATTGACCGAACACCGTTGCGTTCAACACGCCTTTCTCTTCGCGCATCGCGCGCAACGCCACCGTGACGTGATCGCAGGTCACGTCGAGGCGCCGCGTTCCGGGCGGGCTCACTTCCGGCATTTTTTTTAGATCGTCGGGCTCCCCGCAAACGATCAGCTTCGAATTATAGATGTAGCCGACGTGCGAACAGCGTTCGGCCTCGTCCATGTAATGCGTCGTGACAAAAAGCGTCATGCCCTGGCCGGCAAATTCGAAGAGCAGGTCCCATAATTCGCGGCGCGCGACCGGATCGATGCCGGCCGTCGGTTCATCGAGAAACAGAACCGTCGGTTTGTGCATCAACGCGCACGCCATGGCGAGACGTTGACGCCAGCCGCCGGAGAGCAGCGCGGCGCGGCGATCGAGATACGGTTCGAGATGGGTAAGCGCGATCAAATCGTCGCGACGCCGCTTTAGTTCGCGGTCGGGCAGACTGTAGAGTTTGCCAGAGAAAACGAGGTTCTCGTTCACGGTCAATTCGTCGTAGAGCGAAAATTTCTGCGACATGTAACCGATCAATTCCTTGGTCGCGTCGCTTTCCCGTGCGATGTCGTGGCCGGCGATCCGCGCCGTGCCTTCAGTCGGCTCGAGAATTCCGCAGAGCATCCGGATCACGGTCGACTTGCCCGAACCATTCGGCCCCAGAAATCCGAAGATCGAGCCGCGTGAAACGGAGAAACTGACGTGATCGACCGCGGTGAAATTACCGAAGCGCTTCGTCAGCCCTTCGCACTCGATCATCGCTTCGTTCATTTCACGTTTGGGAAAAAAATGTCGGCGGACATTCCGGCACGGAGAGCGTCGTCTTTATTTTCCAGGCGCACTTTCACGCCAAAGACCTGTTTGATACGGTCTTCGACGGTCTGGACATTCCGCGGCGTGAACTCGGCTTTGCGATTGATCTGCTCGACGACGCCCGAAAAATCGCGGCCCGGAAACGAGTCGACGCGGACGCGCACCGTGTCGTTCAACTTGATGAGCCCCAGCCACGTCTCCGGCACGTAGACGCGAACCCAGAGCCGTTGCGGCAAAATCAGCGTCGCCACTTCGCGATTCGCCGCCAAGACGTCGCCTACTTTTACGCTAAGCACTTCGAGAATCGAATCCGTCGGCGCCACGATTTTCATTTCCTGGATCTGCGCGTCCATGTCGGCGAGCTGCGCTTTTGCCTGTTCTACTCTGGCCCGCGCGGCACCGAGACTTTTTTCCTGCGCTTTCGCGGCGCTGGTCGCGCGTTCGGATTCGCTCGGTGAGACCGTGTTGCGTTTCAGCAAATCCTGCTGGCGTTGCGCGTCGGCCTTCAAAAATTCCAACTGCGCCGCTTGCGCCTCGACGTCGTGTTCCGCCGTATTGATTTGGGCCGCGGCCAGAGCGCGGCGCGCCTGCATCTCGGAAGCTTCGAGTTGCACAAGGACGTCGCCGGGTTTCAAAACATCCCCTTCCCACGCAAAAACTTTTTCCACGCGGCCGGGCGACCGCGAGGCTACGTGGACTTCATCCACTTCGATCGTACCGGACACGGCGTTGTTCTGGCGGTGACAACCGGACAGAAGCGAGATCGCGCAGACGGAAATGGCGAACGAGCAACGCATCAGAACTTGCGCGACAGTATGTGCTGGAAACGATAGGAAAGGAAATGGCTGGTTACTCGAAAACTCCCTTGGCCCAAAAGCTTGGGATCAAACCCGGCGCGAAGGTCGCCGTGCTCAATGGCCCCATCGGCTATCCGAAATGGCTCGCGCCGTTGCCGGAAAAAATTTCCTTCACCGACAAAGCGGAGGCCGGCGCGGGTTTCGTCCATCTCTTCGTCAGCGAACGGGCGACACTCGAAAAAGAATTGAAGCGCCTGCGCCGTTTGCTGGACAACACCGGCGTTCTCTGGGTTTCGTGGCCGAAGAAATCGTCCAGGGTCGCGACCGATGTCACCGAGGACGTGATTCGCGACGTTTGTCTGCCGCTCGGTTTTGTGGATGTGAAAGTTTGCGCGGTAGACGACACGTGGTCCGGATTGAAGCTCATGATCCGCCGCGAGAACCGCAAGTAGACAACCGCCTTTGGACGCGGAGATTTTTCCATGAGCACGCGCCTTTTCGACCATATCGATCTCCGGGTGAAGAATCGCGAAGCCGCCCAGCGGTTTTATGCGCAGGTTCTGCCGGCGATCGGGTTTCGCGTCGATAAGAGCGGCGAGAAGTGGGGATTGTTCGAAGCGGAGGGAAATGTTGCCGTCGATTTCTTTGGATTCACCGAAGAGGCGAACCACCAGCCGAACGGAAACCGAATCGCGTTCTGGGCGCCAAGCCGCGACGCCGTGGACAAGGTCGCCGAAGTTGTTCGCGCGGCTGGGGCGAAGAACATCGAGGGGCCGGAGTTATGCGTGGAATACAGCCCGGGCTACTACGCGGTGTTTTTCGAAGATCCGGACGGCAACAAGCTCGAGGTTTGTCATCGCGCCAGCGCCACCGTTGCCGAATAGCGCCCCCCAAGGTAATCAGCGCGAAGGCACAATTCCAAACGCGCGAAGAGCGTCCGTTGTTTTCTCCATCGGTAACCCGACAACGTTGCTGAAGGAACCTTTGACCCGCTCGATAATTTCGGTCCCATGACCTTGCGCCGCGTACGCTCCGGCTTTGTCGAGCGGATCGATCTTCGCGAGATAATTGCGAATCGCGCGCTCGTCGAGTTTCCGAAAACGCACGCGAGACATTTCGTGGAAGTTTCGCGTTCGACGGAGCGCGGCATCGGTGATCCGCACGCCCGTCCAGACTTCATGAGAACGGCCACTCAATCGGAGCAGCATCTGGACGGCATCGTCGAGATCCGCGGGTTTGCCGAGAATTTCATCATCGATCGTTACTAAAGTGTCCGCCGCGAGGACCACGGCGTCCGGAAAAATGCTGGATGCCGCGATCGCTTTGCGCGAGGCATTCCAGACAGTCAGCTCGCGGATGGTTAACCAGCGATGCGAAACTTCCACTATGCGCGGAGAGGCTATTTCGAATTCGTAACCGGCGGCCCGCAGTAATTCATGCCGCCGCGGCGACGCCGACGCGAGAATCAAACGCGGTCCCACACGCGAATGCCGTCAGGGTTTGGCCGCGGGGGCCGATTGCGGTTTCTCCGTTGTCATGCCCGGCACGTTCGGGATTTTCATTTCCTGGAAGTCCGCCGGCAGCAAGAATTCGGCGTCGCTGATCGGGTCGGTCTTCACCGCGACGACCGTGCTGACGATTTCGTCGTCGCCGATCGTCATCTGGGTTCGGATCGGAAAGCCCGGCAAATCGCGGTAGTCGATCATCCCTTTGGCCAGGTCGTTCCAGGCCGCGGGCACGATCGTTTGTAACTGCTTCAGAATCGCCGCCGAGTTTGGATAGCTCGGCGCGATCCAGTAATGCGCTTTGAACTGTTTGCTCTCCGCGACGTATTCATCGGCTTCGTAGCTTTCGATCGTCATCTTCTTTCCGGTCGCGACGAGTTTCGGCTTCGGGGAGTTGCCGCCGCCGTATTTCGCGGCCATTTCCGCAATCGCTTTCGCTTTATCACCGGAGATGCGCACGATTTTTTTCTGCGTGTTCATAAGCGTGATCGTATCGCCGGTTCTGCCGTCCACGATCATTGTCATTTGAGGCGTCGCTTCCATGCGGATCTTGTCGCCCTTGATCTTGAGAGTTATCTGGTGCGACTGCTTTTTTCCTTCCACGTTCTGGACGATGGTAAAATCGGCGCGCGCCGTGAGTGAAAGAGCGGCGATAAGGAAGAGCGACCAGGGCAAAGCTTTCATGCCCACAACTTAGGTGCCGTTGCGAGGGCAACGCAAACATTGCGGAGGTGAAGCCCGAGCGGGTGAAGGGAATCGAACCCTCGTCAGTAGCTTGGAAGGCTACAGCTTTACCATTAAGCTACACCCGCAGCGGCAAATAAGCTGGCGCGGCTGGCTGCGGCTGCCAAGTTGTTTCTGACGCGGCTTATTCGCGCCGGCGCTTTCGGTGCAAACGCGCATGCACGCCACGCGCGCCTACCAAAACGAGAAGAGCCGCGCCACACATCCAAGTGGACGCCTCGGGAACCGGCGCGGAGGTCATGGTCTCCGCATCCGGTGCGACGAAACCGCCGGAGGGCAAACTCTGCGCGCTAATGCCAACACTTGTGCCAGTGACCGCGAGGTAGTTATTGGCGCCACCAGAATTCCCGAAACCGAGGAAGCCGCGCAGCTCGCGATTGGAATCGACCACTAGGAGCGGTTGAGAAATTCCGGGACGCCGTGCCGGATCGATCGTTTCGGCCCGGCGAACTTCTACCTGGGTCGCGCTCAGGGCGCGAGAGATCGCAGCGCGTTCCGCTGGATTTTCACGCGGCGAATCGAAAGGAACAGCCCGCGCTTCATAGACTCTCGCGTCGTTCGAAGCGGTCACCGGCCGTTCAGCTTTCGCGTAACTGAATGTGGTGTAGGTGAGCAGGATCGAGCCGCCCAGGCCGAGCAGGCTAAAGCCGAGAATCGCCGGCAACGAAATCCAGGGAAGGGCCGAGGCAGCAGCGCGATTTTTTCCGGGAGCGGTCGCCATATCGTGCCCCGAAAAAAGCACGATTTGTTCCGCCGCTCGGAAGAGTTCTGCCGCGAAACAAATTATTGATCCGGCGCGATGACGTCCCGGTGCCGCCAGGCATAACGCAGCCCGGAATACAGCGTTAATGCGACCGTGATCCAGACCAGGACCGGACCGGCTTCATACCAGGCCCGATACCACCAGCCGCTTTGCGAATTGCCGTAATGCAGTTCCGCCGCCGCCAGTAATCCCAGGAAAAAAATCACCGTGATGATCTGCCACGCAGTCTTGTGTTTCCCCAATCCTTCCGCCGGCAGCACCTGCCCGCGCGCGCTCGCCATCAGGCGCAGGCCGGTGATCAAAAATTCACGGCCCACCACCGTCGTCGCCGCCCAGGCCGGAATAGCGCCCATCGGCACCAACGAAATGAACGCCGCCGCCATCATGATCTTGTCCACCAGCGGATCCATCAGCTTGCCGAAATTCGTGACGATGCCGTAACGCCGCGCAATCTCGCCATCGATAAAATCGGTGACGCCGGCGATGAGAAAAATGATGAACGCTGTCGTGCGCGCGTAGGGCCAGGCGCAGTTCAGCATCGCCACGAACAGGACAGTCAAAACCAGCCGGCTAATCGTGAGACGGTTTGCCCAGTTCATCCGCGCGTCTCCGCAACTTCCGCGTTCTTGAACACCGGCTTCTTCCAGATCGGCACCACGCGTTTAAGCTCGTCCATGATCCATTGGTTCGCCGCGTAAGCCGCGCCGCGATGCCCAGCCGTCACGCGAACCACTACGGACGGTTCCCCCGCCGCGACAAATCCAATTCGATGCCGGACAAAAATTGCGCGCACGCCGTCGAATTTTTTCGCGGCGCGCTCCGCCACCAGGCGCATCTGGTGTTCCGCCATTTCCCGATGCGCTTCGTAATCGAGACCGGCAATCTCCCGATCGTCTTCCGTCGCTCGGACCGCGCCCCAGAACACGACCACCGCGCCCGCTTGCGGATCATCGTTCTGCGCGGGCAAATCGAGAGGCGCTTCTGTGATTGAGACTTCGCAAACGGAAATTGCCATGCGCTGATCGGACCGGGTAGAGTCGGGACCCACTGCCGACTCCCGGCGTGACCAAGGAGATACTAAAATGAGCACGAATCAATGTGATATCGGACTGATCGGCCTCGCCGTCATGGGCGAAAACCTGGTCCTGAACATGGAATCGAAGGGATTCAGCGTCGCTGTCTTCAATCGCACTTGGGAAGTGACGGAGAAATTCGCCGCCGGAAAAGCGAAAGGGAAAAACATCGTTCCGAACCAAACAATGGAGGAATTTGTCGCGGCGCTGAAGCGTCCGCGCAAAGCGATGATCATGGTAAAAGCCGGCGCGCCGGTGGACGCGGTCATCGGCCAACTCGCGCCGCTTTTGGAAAAAGGCGACGTGATCGTCGACGGCGGCAACTCGCTCTTCACGGATACGCAACGGCGTTGCAAGGATCTCGAAGGACGCGGAATTCACTTCGTCGGCTGCGGCGTTTCTGGCGGCGAGGAAGGCGCGTTGAAAGGCCCATCGCTCATGCCGGGCGGCCCGCGCGAGTCGTGGGAAATCATCGCGCCGATCTTTCGCAAGATCGCCGCGCAAGTGGATGGCGAGCCGTGCTGCCGTTACATGGGACCCGACGGCGCGGGCCATTACGTCAAGATGGTCCACAACGGGATCGAGTACGGCGACATGCAGTTGATCTGCGAGGCCTACGCGATTCTGAAAGATGTTCTTGGTCTAGATGCGAACGAGCTCGCCGACATTTTCACGGAATGGAACAAAGGCGATCTCGACAGTTACCTCATCGAGATCACGTCGCAGATTTTCCGGAAGATCGATCCGGAGACCGGGAAGCCGCTCGTCGACGTCATTCTCGATAAGGCCGGCCAAAAAGGGACCGGCTTATGGACGTTGCAATCGGCGCTCAGCCAGTCGGTCGTCATCTCCACGATCAACGCCGCCGTGGAAGCGCGCGTGATTTCGTCGCGAAAAGACGATCGCGTCGCTTCTTCGAAAATCTTGCCGCAGCCAAAGATATCGAAGTTTACCGGCGATCGAAGCGCTTTGATCACCGCAGTGCGCGATGCGCTCTACGCGTCGAAGATTGTTTCCTACGCCCAGGGAATGGAATTGCTCGGCGCGGCGAGCGTCGGTTCGCATTGGGACCTGAACTTCGGCGACATCGCAACCATTTGGCGGGGCGGTTGCATTATCCGCGCGAAATTCCTCAACCGGATCAAGGAAGCATACGAGCGCGACCCGAAGCTGCACAATTTGCTCCTCGACCAATATTTTACCGGCATCATCGAGCGGACGCAGGACAACTGGCGAGTCGCCGTCGCGACCGCCGTCACTCACGGCGTTGCGGTCCCGGCGTTCAGCGCGTCGCTCGGATATTTCGACAGCTACCGCTCCGCGCGGCTGCCCTCGAACCTGCTCCAGGCCCAGCGCGATTTCTTCGGCGCGCACACTTATGAGCGCGTGGACAAGCCCGGTGTCTTTCACACCGAGTGGATGGAATCAGATCAAAAGCCGACCGAAAAAACAGCCACGCCGAAAGAACCTGCGCGGCGGCACGCGGGGGAGTAAGGTTACGAGTGCCGATCTACGTTTACGAAACGACCGATACTGCGAAACCGGTGCGTCGTTTCGAGGTGAAGCAAAGCATGAAGGACGAGCCGTTGAAGGTGGATCCGAAAACCGGTGAAGCAGTGCGACGGGTAATTTCCGGAGGTTACGGCGTCCACGTCGCCGGCGGCTCGACGGGTCCTTCGGTGGGTTCCGTCGGCTCGCACGGTTGCGGGCCAGGCTGCGGGTGCGGTTAGTGGAAATCGTGGGACTCGCTGCCGATTAATTGCTCGTGCGCGAGCGGACGAATTTGCTGCGCCTTGATCAGGACAACGTTGTCGGTGTTTTGCACCACGCCTTCGATAACGAGAAATGGTTCTTCGGTAATCAGGAGCCGCATCCGCTCGAATAAGTCGGGCGTCACAATCGCGTTCGAAACCCCAGTCTCATCTTCGAGGCTGATGAAGACGAAACCTTTGGCCGTGCCTGGCCGCTGACGGCAAATGACGTTCCCGGCGATTTGAATCGTCGCGCCATGTCGCGCCGTGCGCAGGTCGCTGGCGCGCCAGATATCTGGTAGTTGCTCTCGCAACAATTTCATCGGATGCGGACCGGTCGTTAGGTTCATGGTCGTGTAATCCGCCTTCACTCGCTCCGGCATGGACATCGCTCTCAATGGTGTCATCCCGAGCGAAGTCGAGGGATGGCGATTAAAGAGCGGCGCGGGCGGTTCCTCTTCGACTTTCCACATCGCGGAGCGGCGATGTTCGGCGAAACAATTCAGCGCGCCCACTTCCGCCAGGGTCCGCATTTCTTCTTTCGTTAGCTCGACGCGCCGCTTCAAATCATCGAGCGACTCGAACGCCAGGCTCTCGCGTTCCGACACCAACGCTTCGCCACGTTCCTTCCGCAAACCGTTTATCACGCAAAATCCCAGGCGCACCGTGTCATCCGAAATCACCGTGCAGACCCAGCTCGATTCGCGCGCGCAGACCGGCAGAATGCGCGTCCCGTGGCGTTGCGCGTCTTTCACGATTGTGGCCGGCGTGTAAAAACCCATTGGCTGGTTGTTGAGCAGGCTCGCGTAAAATTCCGGCGCGCGATGCACTTTCAGATACGCGCTCCCATAAGCGAGGATCGCAAAACTGATCGCGTGCGACTCCGGAAATCCGTAGAGCGCGAATGACGTGATCGATTGCAAGATCTTCTCGATCACGTCCGGCGCGACATCGTTTCGCTCCATCGCGTTGCGCAATTTCACGCTGACTTTGTTCATCCGTTCTTCCGAACGATGAAAACTCAACGCGCGCCGCAGCTCTTCCGCTTCGTCTCCTGAAAAATCCGCCATGATCATGGCGATCTTCAGCATCTGTTCCTGGAAAAGCGGGACGCCGAGGGTGCGTTCGAGCACCGGTTTTAATCGGTCGTCGAAATAAATGATCTTCTCGCGGCCGGCGCGTCGGTTCAGGTACGGATGAACCATGTCGCCCTGGATCGGGCCCGGCCGGATGATGGCGACTTCGATCACGACGTCGTAAAAACATTTCGGTTTCATTCGCGGCAGCGTCGCCATCTGGGCGCGGCTCTCGATTTGGAACACGCCGATCGTGTCGGCTTCCTGCATCATCTTGTAAGTCGGCGCGTCGTCGGTCGGAATATGAGCGAGATCGATCGGGCGACCGCGCTCCCGGCAAAGCTCGAACGCATCCTGCATCACCGACATCATCCCGAGGCCTAACAAGTCCACTTTCACGATGCCGAGATCTTCGCAATCGTCCTTGTCCCATTGGGCGACGACGCGGCCGGGCATCGACGCGTTTTCCAACGGCACGAACGAGCTTAATTTTCCCTGGCAAATAATCATTCCACCCGAGTGCTGGCCGAGGTGGCGCGGCAAACCGTAGATCGCCTGGTAGAGCGCGATAAACGCCGGCATGCGCGGATGCGCTTTCGGCAATCCGGCCTGTTCGATTTGGGCGCGCAGGTCGAGCGTGTGCGGAAAATCGCCGCTGGCGAAGAGGTGCGAAAAACGGTCGAGAATGTTCGGAGAAAAGTTGAGCGCCTTGCCGATTTCGCGCGCGGCGCTGCGTCCGCGATAAGTGATGACGTTTGCGGTCATGGCCGCGCCGTGTTTGCCGTAACGCCGATACACTTCCTGGATCACGCTTTCGCGCCGGTCGCCGCTGGGCAGATCGAGATCGATATCGGGCCAGCCTTTCCGGCTTTCGCTGAGGAAGCGTTCGAAAACGAGATTGTTGCTGACGGGATCGACCGGCGTGATGCCGAGGCAATAACAGACCGCCGAATTCGCCGCGCTGCCGCGGCCTTGGATCATGACGTTGTGTTCGCGGCAGAAGTTAATGATGTCCCAGACGATCAAAAAATAACCGGCGAATCCGAGGCGGGTGATGAGGCTGAGCTCTTCTTCCAGCTTCCGTTTCACCGCGGTGCTGATGGAGGTATAACGCTGTTGCGCGCCGAAAAGGGTGATGGTGCGGAGGAACGAATTCATGTCGTGGCCGTCGGGAACTGGGAACGACGGAAATTCGTAGCCGATGTTTTCCAGAGTGAATTCGAGGCGATCGGCGAGACGTCCCGTATTTTCGATCGCGTCGAGTCGATCGGCGAAGAGGGCGCGCATTTGAGCGTCGCTCTTGAGGTGACGCTCGGCATTTTGCGTCAGGAGTTTGCCGGCAGCATCGAGATGGGTGTGCTCGCGGATGCAGGTGAAGACGTCGAGCACCTGCCGGCCGTAGGGGCGCGCGTATTGCACGCCGTTCGTCGCGATCACGCGCAGGCGATGTTGTTCCGCGAGATCGCAGAGCTGCTGGTTCACGCGTTCTTCGCCACGAAGGAAATGCCGCTGGATTTCGACATAAACGTTTTCGCGGCCCAGGGCGTCGATCAGTAGTTGCGCGCGTTGCGCAAAATCCTGGGTAGAGCACGCGTCTCGCGTGTGGGCGACGGCGTCTCGCCGTCGCGGACTTTTGGAAGATTGTTTCGGCGAGACGCCGAAACCAACGCGCGAGACGCGCGCGCTACCCAGCAACGCAACGATACCTTCACGAAATTCCATCAGCTCGCTCCACTTCACCGTGCACTCGCCTTTCTCGCTGCTGCGGAGATGCGCCTGAGTCAGGAGCTCACATAAATTTTCGTAGCCGCGGCGATCTTTCACGAGCACAGGAAGCGCGCTGCCATCTTCCATCATCAATTCCGCACCGACGATGGGGCGCACACTCTTCTCGCGCGCGGCGACGGAAAATCGTTGCGCACCGTAGACGCCGTTGCGATCGAGCAACGCCATCGCCGGCATCTGCAGCTCGGCGGCCGTCTCAGCGAGTTGCTCGGGAAAAGATCCGCCGCGGAGAAAACTGAAGGCGCTGCCCGCGTGAAGTTCGACATAGGGCATGGCGCACTCCGCTAGTCATAAATGCCGTCGAGCGTCCATTGGCCGCCGCTCGAATGACATTGGCACACGGCGCCATTTTCCAGTTCCACGTCCCATTCGGCGCGGGCCCACGCGTTTTCGTCCCACCAATTTCCCGACGCGCGATACGGACCTTTTCCCGCGCGAATGGCGCCTTCAATTTTCGCGCTGCGGAAATGAACCGGCTGATTTTTTGCGAGTAACACCGACGCCGGCAGCGCAGCGCGAAATCGGCGCAACGCCGTGGCCGGCAACGGCGGAAGATCGTCGGTTTTCGTTTCCGCCAACCGCCAGGAGAACGGTTCCATCCGGAAGGCGTCCGGCCGATGCGTCTCTTCGAGGACTGGCGTGCCGACGCGTTCGGAGCCGAGCAAGCCCGCCAGGCGCGCGAGCGTTTCGGTGAGCCGCGCCGGATCGCGCAACGCG
>DATILK010000286.1:0-3667 GCA_035476555.1 Chthoniobacterales bacterium
GTGCTCCCGAATCTGCCGGTCGCCTGGTTTGGGCCCGATGCCGCCATCTTCACCGTGAAGCCGTTCCAACTCCCGGGCCTTACCCAGGAGCGCCTGATGCGTGGCGTAAGTTTTCTGCGCGTGACCGCTCGTCTCAAGCCGGGTGTAACGGGCGAGCAGGCCCGCAACGCTCTCCAGGTTCTGCAAAAGAGTTACAAAGAAGCGCGACCAGAAGCCGCGGATAACAGTTGGTCGCCGGTCGTAATTTCCGCGGCGGAAGACGCGACCGGAAATTTGCGGCCGGCTTTCTTCACTCTGCTCGCGGCAGTCAGCTTCGTTCTGCTGATCGCGTGCAGCAATGTCGCGAACCTATTACTCGTTAGGTTTACCGGGCGGCGGCGCGAGATCGCTTTGCGAATGGCGCTCGGTGCGTCGCGCAGCGGCGTGGTCCGTCTCTTCGTTTTCGAAAGCGTGCTCGTCAGTTTGTTCGCGGGGATCGTCGGCACCTGCCTGGCGCTTTGGGTTGTTTCGGTAATTCCCAAACTCGCCGGCCGCAATCTCCCGCTCGAGAACGGCATCGCGTTGAACGCACCAGTGCTGCTCTTCACGCTCGGTCTCTCGCTCCTCACCGGGCTCGCGATGGGTCTGTATCCGGCCTGGCAAAGTTCGCGCGCCGATTTGGTGGACGGCCTGAAGGATGGCGGACGCGCCATGACCGGCAGTCTTGGCCAACAACGTTTTCGTCGCGGCCTCGTCGCGGCCCAGGTCGGATTATCGGTTGTTCTTATCGCCGGCGCATCGCTCCTCATCGCAAGTTTCGTTCGGCTTAGCCAGCAAGCCTCCGGATTTAATCCGGAGCGTCTTTGGGTTGGTTTCATTGGGCTTCCGCCCGGTCAATATCCCGATCCCGCTGCCAAGACTCTCTTTGTCGATCACCTCCTAGCGGAATTAAGAGACTCGCCTGGAATCGAGCTCGCTTCAGCCGGCGATGGCGTGCCGCTTGGCGGCGGCCAATCCCGTTCGCCGTACGCGCGCGTGGACGGCAACCCAGTCACGGTCAATCAACGCCCGCTTGGCCTGACCCGCAGCGTGTCGCCGGGATTCATGAAAACGTTCGGCATCCCGTTGCTGGCCGGCCGCGATTTCGACGAGCGCGATGGATTCGACAAAACCAACGTCGTCATCCTGAGCAAATCGACCGCGCAAAAATTGTATCCGGGCGGCGAGGACCCGATCGGGAAACAAATTTTCTTCGGGACCGACAACAATACCGGGCTGCCGTGCGAAGTGATCGGCATCGTCGGCGACGTGCGCTCGATTCGGTTGGAGCAGGCGAACGACATCGAGTTTTACCGGCCGTGGCCGCAACGCTCCAATCAATTTCTCGCCGTTGCTGTGAAGACGGCGTTCAAACCGGATGCCGCGACGAGCACAGTAAAAAATGCTCTGGCGAAAGTCGATCCGGCCCTGCCGATCATTCAACCGCAGACAATGAACCAGATCATCGACCAGTCGTTAGGCCAACGGCGCTTGACGATGACGCTGCTGGGCGTTTTTGCCGGCATCGCGCTGGTTCTGGCGATGGTCGGCATTTACGGCGCGGTTGCTTACACCGTCGAGCAGCGGACGGGCGAGATTGGCGTGCGGATGGCGCTCGGCGCCCAGACCGCGGACGTCCTGCGATTGGTCGTTAGGCAAGGGATGAGTCCGGTCGTGATTGGGCTCGTCGTCGGCGTGGCTGCTTCTCTCGGTCTGGGCCGACTGATCACCGCGCAGCTCTACGAAGTTTCCGCGCATAATCCCGCATTGCTCGGCGCCACCTCCGCGATTTTGGCGTTCGTCGCGCTCCTCGCCTGCCTGATTCCCGCGCGCCGCGCCAGTCTCGTTAACCCAATCGAAGCCCTCCGAACGGAGTGAATCTCAAGTAGCTCAAGCTCAACCCACATGAAAGAAATTCGTTACGCATTTCGCCAGCTCCTTCGGCAGCCCGGGTTCACCATTATCGCTGTCGTCGCGCTCGCGCTCGGCATCGGGGCGAACACAGTCCTGTTCTCCGCCATCAACACGCTCTTTCTCCGGCCGCTTTCCTACCCGCATCCGGAACAACTCGTTCGCGTCTGGGGTTCGTTCCCGGAACGCGGACTTGATCGCGCGAATGTTTCCTGGCCGCGTTTTCAGGCCTGGCGCGATCAGCAACAAAGCTTCTCCGAATTTTCCGCGCAATCGTTTACCGGTTTCACCATGACCGGTCGGGGCGAGCCGCAGAACATCAACGGCGTTCGCGTTACTGAAAACTTCTTCCGTGCTCTCGGCTTGCAGCCGCTTTTCGGGCGCGTCTTCACTCCGGAAGAAGACAAACCGGGCGGCGCCAATGTCGCGGTGCTGACCCACACGTTTTGGCAGAAGCAATTCGGCGGGGATCAGAACATCCTCGGCCAATCGGTCACGCTTAACGGCGCGGCCTTCACTGTCGTCGGCATCCTGCCGGCGTCGCTGAAGTTTCCGTTTATCCAGACCCACATTTTCATTCCGCGCGTGTTCGAACAGGAAGGGTTGCCGCCGGATATCGTCGAGCGCGGGACCGGATTTCTGACCATTCTCGGCCGGATGAAGCCGGGCGTGACCTTGGAGCAGGCGCAACAACAAATGCAGGTGGTCGATCGTCGTTACCAAACGGCGAATCCCGACAAGGTGGACGCAAAAGCAGGCATCGGTGTCTTTTCTTTTCATGACGATCTCGTCGGCCAGCAGCGGCCGATGATGCTGACGCTTTTCGCCGCAGTCGGCTGCGTCCTGCTCGTCGGTTGCGCGAATGTCGCGAATCTTTTGCTGGCCCGGTTCACCGGCCGACGAAAAGAAATTGCGATCCGCACCGCGCTCGGCGCCACTCGCGCCCGGATCATTTTTCAATTCATGGTGGAGAGCGTAATGACGGCGGCGATCGCCGGCGTTCTCGGTGTTTTGCTTTCGATCTGGGGGCTCGATCTTCTCAAGAAGCTCGTCGAGAATTTTCTCCCGCGCAGCCGCGAGATCTCGCTCGACGTGAACGTGCTCCTCTTTGCCGTCGCGCTCTCGCTCGTCACCGGAATCATTCTCGGGCTTGTTCCCGCGTTGCACGCGTCACGGAGCGATCCGATCGATTCGCTGAAAGATTCTTCGCGCGGGAGCACGGGGCGCCAGGCCGGCCGGTTGCGCGCCGGATTACTGGTCGCGGAAGTTGCGCTCTCGCTCGTGCTCGTCGTCGGCGCGGTTCTGTTGGTCGACAGCTTCCGGCGTTTGCAAAACGTCGATCCAGGTTTCCGCTCCGAAGGCATCACGACATTCTTCGTCGGGCTGCCGCCCGGTTCGTATCCGGACGTCGAACGCCAGGCGCTCTTTTTCCAGAACGCGATTGAGAAAATCAAGGCGCTTCCCGGCGTGACCAGCGCGTCCGCCGCCTCGAACCTGCCCGCGTCCGATAACGGCAACACCCGTTCGCCCGCCGCGGTGGAGGGCCGGCCGTTACCGCCCGTCAGCGACCGCACCATCGCCGTCCGCTCCACGATCTCGCCCGGCTTCCTCGAAACCCTCGGCATTCCGATCAAGCAAGGCCGCGACTTCACCTGGCGCGATCGTTCCGGCACTCCCAACGTCGTCATCATTAATGAGACGATGGCGAAGAAATTGTTCCCCGGGGAGAATCCGATTG
>DATILK010000287.1:0-5462 GCA_035476555.1 Chthoniobacterales bacterium
GGTCGAAGCCATGCACGCGAAGCTGCGCGCTGCTTTGCCATGGCTGGACGGCATCGAAGTCTGTTATCACGCCGGCAGCAATCACGGTGAGCCTTGTGAGTGCCGGAAGCCAAAGCCCGGCATGGTGCTGCGCGCGGCGGCAGCGCATGCCATCGATTTAAAACGCAGCTTCTTGATCGGCGATCGTTGGCGGGATGTTGATTGCGCGAGAGCCGCGGGCTGTCGCGCGGTGTTTATCGATCACGGTTATGACGAAAGCTTGCGCGAAGATCCTGATGTGATCGTTTCGAATTTTGCCGAAGCCGTCAGCGCGATCCTCGATGAAGCTACAAGTAGTGCGGGAGCGTTTCGCGAAAGTAACCCAGGGTAACAGTGAGCGTTTCCCGCAACGACTGCTTCGGCTCCCAGCCTAGTTCTGTCCGGATCTTGGAGAAGTCCGCGTAATAATCGCCGATATCGATGGCGCGACGGTCAGCCGGGAATTCGCGCACGTCGTAGGTGCCACCGCCGTTGACCTCCGTCATCAATTTCGCGACGCCTGCGAGATCGATGACTTCGCTGCCGCCGAGATTGTAGACCTGGCCATTCGTCGCCGGGCTTGCCGCCGCCATCAAAAATGCGTCCACCGCATCCTCGACATCAGTGAAGTCGCGCAACTGTTTTCCGCCCCAGACTGAGATTGGTTTTCCTTCGAGGAGTTGACGCACCCAAAGGCCGAGAAATGTCTGGCGGGCGTCCTTGATCCGCATCCTCGGGCCGATTGTGTTCGTTAACCGCAACGCCGTCGCAGCGAGGCCATGCACGTTGTTGTAGAGAAGGTGGTATTGCTCGCCTGCCATTTTGTTGATGCCGTTTACGTCGACCGGACTGAGCGGATGGGTTTCGTCGACCGGCAGCCGCGTCGGCCTTCCATAAATCTGGCGGGTGCTGGCGAACACGATTTTGATTTTTGGATTACCGGCCCGGCACGCCTCGAGGATGGAAAGTTGCGACTGACAATTGATCTCCAGGTCCGCCATCGGATTGATCATCGAATCGAGATGGCTGGTTTGGCCGGCGAGATTGAAAAGGTAATTCTTGTTCTGAACGAGGTGACGGAGGCTGTGGCTATCGCGCACGTCAGAGACGTTGATCTGGATGCGATCACGAATGCCTTCGACGTTGTAAAGGTTCCCGCCGTAGTCGGGAATGAGGCTGTCCATCACGGTCACGTCCGCGCCCAGCTCGACGAGACGACGCGCCAGATTCGAGCCGATGAAACCGAGACCGCCGGTGATCAAAACCTTCGCGGTTGCGAACGCGTCTTTCATTCAGACCAGTTATGGCACGCCGCGATGACACTCTCCACTTCCTGTTGGCTCAGGAATGGATGAATCGGCAGCGACACTTCGCTGCGGGAAAAACGAATGGCATTCTCGAGCGCGCTCGCCTTTTCAAACGGGACGCTGGCCAACGCGCTTTGGTCAGGGATGATGTGCGGATAATGAATGCCGGTCATGATGCCGCAACGTTCAAGGTGCGCTCGAAAGTTCGCACGCGATTCGGGCCTGACGAGAATCGGGAACAGATGCCAGACTGCGTTCGCGCCGGGATTCACCCGCAATAATTCGAGCGCCGGGTTCCGGATCTCGCCCAAATAACGTTGCGCGATCGCGCGCCGCTTTTCCGTCCACACTTTTAATCTTGGCAGAAAAGCGTCGCGCATTATCGCGGCATGCAATTCATCGAGCCTGCTGTTCAAGCCGAGGCGGGAATGAACGTAATGCGCCGACTGGCCGTAATTGCGCAGCTCACGCGCCGTCGCCGCGATCGCCGAATCGTTCGTCAGGACCGCGCCGGCATCGCCGAGTGCGCCGAGATTCTTCGTTGGATAAAAGCTGGTCGCTGCCACCTGGCCGATGGTTCCGCTGCGATGCTTGGTGACCGATGCGCCGATGGATTGCGCGCAGTCTTCGACTAGGCGAAGGCCGAAGTCGCGTTGCAACTGGCCGAGCTTCTCGAGGTCGAGCGGAATTCCGTAAAGGTGAACCGGAACAAAATAACGAATCGACCGGTCGCGCTCGAGAAGCTCACGGCATTGCGCGAGGTCGATGGCGCCGGTGTTGTCCACGTCCGCGAAGACCGGCACGCCGCCGGCGCGGAGAATGGCCAGAGTGGTGGCAAAAGCAGACAGCGGAGTGGTGAGGACTTTGTCGTTAGGCCGGAGACCGAGACAACGCAGGCCGATCTCAAGGGCATCGAGTCCGTTGCCCGTGCCGACGACGTGATCGACGCCCCAGAATTCCGCCAGCGCCTTCTCGAACGCGTCGACTTCCTGGCCGAGAATGTACCAGCCGCTCGAACCGACGCGACGCACCGCGCCGAGCGCGGCCTCCCCGACTTCATCCCACTGGCGTTTGAAATCGTTTTGCAGGATCATGCGCGTGACTTGGGCGATGTATCCGGCGGCGAACCGCACAGTGTCAATGACGATCACGCAACCTGATGAAGAACCTTTGGGATTCCGGCGAAGCCGCGAAATGCAAATCGGACCTCGAACTCCGCGTCTACAGCTCGCGTTTGCTCGGGCGTGACGACACCCTCGTGCTGCATGGCGGCGGCAACACGTCCGTCAAAGTGCGCGAGCGCAACGTCGTCGGCGACGAGGAGGAAATTCTTTACGTCAAAGGCAGCGGCTGGGATTTGGAAACGATCGAGGTGAATGGGTTCGCGCCGGTGCGGATGGCGCCGTTGTTGAAACTGGCCCGGCTCGAAGCGTTGTCCGATCCGCAAATGGTCAACGAACTGGCGGCGAACGTGACCCGCGCGGACGCCCCGGCACCATCGGTCGAAACGATTTTGCACGCGGTGATTCCGCACAAGTTCGTGGATCACACCCACGCGGACGCGCTGCTCGCGATCACGAACACCGACGATGGCGAAGCGCGGGTGCGCGAGATCTACGGCGACGAAGTGCTCGTGGTGCCGTACGTGATGCCGGGGTTCGAGCTCGCGCGCGCGTGCGCCCAAAAGATCGAGGCGGAGATGAAGCCGTCGACAATCGGGATGGTTTTGCTGAAACACGGCTTGTTTTCTTTCGGCGCCACGGCCGAAGAATCGTACGCACGGATGATTTCGCTCGTGGAACGCGCGGAAAATTATTTGAAAAAACAGAACGCCTGGGAACTGCGCTGGCCTAACGAGACCGCTTCAAGAATCGGCCCGCAGCTCGCGCTGTTGCGATCCGATCTCGCGAAGGCGGCCGGCTTCCCGGTCGTGCTCCGCGCTTCGACCGATCCTAAATCGCTCGGCTTCGCGCGCGCGCGCAACGTGCGGGAAATTTCGCAGCGCGGTCCGGCCACGCCCGATCACATTCTGCGGACGAAACGGCTGCCCATGCTCGGCCGCGACGTCGACGAATACGCGAAATCGTATCGTGAGTACTTCGCGCGGAACGCGCCGCGGGCGAAAGAGCCGAAGACAATGCTCGACCCAGCGCCGCGCGTCGTCCTCGATCCGGAACTTGGCCTAACGACCGTGGGCCGCTCCGCAAAAGAAGCTGCGATCGCGCACGAACTCTATTCGCACACGATCGATGTGATCACGCGCGCGGAAAAGCTCGGCGGTTATCGCGCGCTTTCGGAAGAAGAATTATTCGAGTTTGAATACTGGGACCTCGAGCAGGCGAAGCTGCGTCGCGCGGGAAATCCGCCGATGTTCTCCGGCGAAATCGCCTGCGTTACCGGCGCGGCTTCCGGAATTGGAAAGGCCTGTGTCGATGCTTTGTTGAAACGCGGCGCGGCCGTGGTGGGCCTCGATATCGAAGAGCAAACTGGAGAGCGTCCGGATTATCTCGGATTGAAATGCGACGTGACTTCGAACGAAGCGGTCGCGGACGCGTTGGAGAAAACAGTTCGTCGTTTCGGCGGACTCGACATATTGATTTTGAACGCCGGAATTTTTCCCGCCGGAACGCCGATCGAATCTCTCGACGCCACGGAATGGCGCCGCGTGTTTGCCGTCAATCTCGATGCGAACCTGACGTTGTTGCGCGAATGCTATCCGCTTTTGAAACTCGCGCCGCGCGGTGGACGCGTCGTCGTCATCGGATCGAAAAACGTGGCGGCTCCCGGACCCGGCGCTGCCGCCTACTCCGCCTCGAAAGCGGCGCTTACTCAGCTGGCGCGCGTCGCCGCATTGGAATGGGGCGCATCGGGAATTCGCGTGAACACACTTCATCCGAATGCCGTCTTCGACACGAGAATCTGGACGGACGACGTCCTGAAAGCGCGCGCCGCGAGTTACGGAATGTCCGTCGAAGAATACAAACGCAACAACGTCCTCAAGACGGAAGTGCGCAGCGTCGATGTCGGCGAATTGGCGGCAGAATTATGCGGACCGCTCTTTGCGAAAACGACCGGCGCGCAAATTCCGATCGATGGCGGCAACGAGCGCGTGATTTAGGAAAAAAACTCTGCTTCGAGCTCGGTCGAGAGCCAATGGTAAACCGGGAGATGCAACTCCTGGATTTCGGCGACGTTGTCGGATGGAACTTTGATCGCGATATCGGCGAGGGGCGCGAGATTGCCGCCGGATTTTCCGGTGAGCGCGATTGATTTTAACCCGAACGTTTTTGCGACTATCACCGCGTTACAAACATTCGCCGCTTTTCCGGAGGTGCTGATCGCGAGCAACACGTCCCCTGCCCGGCCGAGCCCGTAAACTTGTTGCGCGAACGTCAGGTCGTAGTCGCCGTCGTTCGCGGTCGCAGTAAGAAGCGACATTTGCGATGGCAACGAAATCGCGGCGAGCGCTCCCTGGAGCCGGTTCGCGATTTCTTTTCCACCCGCGGCTTCCAATTTCGCGGCGTCGCTAGCGGGAATCGGCCGGCGTTTCAAAAAACCTTTCATCAATTCGGCGACGATGTGTTCGCTGTCCGCGGCGCTGCCGCCGTTGCCGCAAATCAGAAGTTTGTTTCCGCTGCGAAAGGCCGCGCTGAGTAAATCAAAGGCGGCGCGCAGATCTCTCTCGCACGCTTGCAGCGTTGGATAGCGTTGGAAAAGCGACGGCAGGCCGGTGCTCACTCGGCTACTTTGGCGCGTCTCCGCCAGGTCCGCGAATCAGCCAGCGCAGAACGACCGCGAGCAAGGAAAGCGCAATGATTACTTCGGCCCAGAAGAAGGCGATGAAATCGCTCATCGTTCCGATGGGCGGCGTGCCGGGCTGGCTGTTGCGCAACGCCGGGAAAGCGAAGAGAAGCGCGCCGAGGAACGAGAACATCGAGATTTCGATTTTGCGATGGCCGGCGAAGACGCGATACACGAGCGAAATCACGCCGATGACCAGCGCCCACATCGCGATCATGATGAAGACGGAAAAGAAAACGGCGGTCGTGGCGCGTTGAATGCCGATATCGATGACGGCGTGGTCCGGCGTGTTTTCCTTCGCGTATTCGGTGTCGAGGCGCAGGCCCGCGACAGAGC
>DATILK010000288.1:0-10209 GCA_035476555.1 Chthoniobacterales bacterium
TGAAACGATTTTTCAGCAAACGATCGCGGATGCGCTGGTGGACGCGCGCCGCTCGGCCCGGCGTCTCCGCCGTTTCGAACAGGCGCTCGATCATCCCGTTCTTCCCACCCTGCCGGAGACGGAATACTTCAAAGGCGTGCTTCTGGAAATGATGCCCGGCCGATGAACCATACCGCAAATCTTGCCGAAGAATTCGCGAAGCTCGGTCCGTGGATTTACCAATTCCAGATCAACGGACAAATCTACGGCGGCGGAATCAGCGCTGTCGGAGATGTGCGCGTCGAGCGGTTTCTTCGGTTCGCGCCGAAAGCTGAGACCATTCTGGAGCTCGGCTCGCTGGAAGGCGCGCAGAGTTTTATTCTCGCGCAACATCCGGGCGTGAAACGCGTCGTCGCCCTGGAGGGGCGCGAAGCGAATCTGCGCAAGGCGCGATTCGTCCAGGGATTGCTCGGCATTCGCAACGTGGAATTTCTCCAGGCAAACCTCGAGCACTGCGATCTGACTGGGCTCGGAAAATTCGACGCGGTCTTTTGTTGCGGACTTCTCTATCATCTGCCGGAACCGTGGAAGTTGCTCGATCGATTACCGGGAATCGCGCCGCGCCTATTCATTTGGACGCAATATGCAGCGGACGAAGAAGCGCGTGATATCTCGGGCGGTCTGCGTGGCAAAATCCACGTCGAAGGCGGACCGGACGAACCGCTCAGCGGAATGTCGCCGACGGCGACGTGGTTGACGCTCGACTCGCTGCGCGAGGTCTTGGTGGCGAGCGGCTACAAAAAAATCGACGTAATTCACAACGATCTGGCGCACGCGAACGGGCCGGCCGTCACGATAGGAGCGACGGTCGGCGATTGATCGGATGCACTGGTATTTTGCGCTGACGGAAGATTCGACGGCGTTCCGGCAATACGCCGAGATGGTGATGGTGGCGGTGCACACAGCGCGGAAAACGACGAAGCTCGAGCCGCATTGCATTTACGACGGGCGCGAAAACGATTTCACGGCGTGGCTGACAAAGCGCGGCGTTCGAATAATCCGGCATCGCAGTTTCGTTCGCGACGCGTTGGAAGAACTCGGTCGCGCGAAACAGAATCCGCATTTGGCCGCAGCCCTTTCCGGAGCGTTCTCGCGCATCGAGCTGCCCGATCTCGTGGAAGGAAACGCACGGATTCTCTACACGGATTGTGACGTGATGTTTCTCGGTGACGTGGTATCGGAGCTGGAAGCGAACGCCTGCAGCTACTTCGCTGTCGCGCCGGAATCTGTGCTCGACGACTACGTGAACATGAATACCGGCGTGATGTTGATGAACATTGAGCGGCTCCGGGAAAGTCTGCCGGAATTTCGCGGATACGTTTCGAACAATCTCGCCGCGCTCGAGGCGGAATCGTGGGATGAAGCGGCGTATCGATGGTTTTACCGCGATGCGAATGGACCGATGTGGGACCGGTTGCGACCGGAACTAAATTGGAAGCCGTACTGGGGCGAGAATCCGCATGCGAAGATCATTCATTTTCATGGGCCGAAACCATTTCAGCGCGATTACATCGATTCGCATTGGCCGGAACTGAAAGAGCACACGGGCGGAGCGTATTTGGCGGAAGTGGAGCGGTGGTCGAATCTGCTGGAGGAAGCGCGTTGAAATTATTTGTCTGCGACGGCGAAGAAATGGACGAAGACCGGAACGCCCTCGCGCGTTCGTAACGGGTGCTCGCCGTAGGGAAAAATTTCGACGTGGCGGAAATGACGGCGAAGTAACGCCTGCAAACTCGCGCGGGTGAAGAAATTCTTATGATCGCCCTCGAGCAAATGCCAGGGCACGACGCGCCAGTCGTGCAGATACGGGAGTAATTCCAGGTTGGGAACTGAGAACAGCGCGCGACTTCGAACCAGGCGCGCGATTTCCGAGGCGAACGTCTCCGGATCTTTCGTGTGTTCGAGGACCTCGATGCAGATGGCGCAATCGAATTCGCCGTCAGCGGCCGGTAGTCGAGCGCTGAGATCGACTTTGCGAAACGGCAATTGACGGCGAGCGAGAATCTCGCAGCAGTAGTCGTTCGCTTCGACGCCAAGCCATTGGTGACCGGCAGCGATCAAAGGCGGGCCGTAAGCTCCCGCGCCGCAGCCGACATCGACGACGGACGATCGCGCGGGCAAATAGGCGTGGAGCAAATCGGAGACTTCAACGCCCGGCTCTTCGATCGGCGGACCGGAGCCGTAAATGTTTTCGCGATGAAGAAGCGTTTCGTTTTCCGGAGAGACGACGTCGCCGTAGGGACGGTTGTGTAACGACGCGGGAAGAAGACGAATCGTTTGCTGGGCCGACAGGCCGGGATCATCGATCCCGGCTACAAGGACGCGCAAGATGGCGTCGCGCGATTCGGAGGCATCCGTCGGAATCCGGCCGAGCATGCGAAAACCAAATAGATGGTCGTTCGGGCGCGAAAAAAGAAGCCGAGTCTCCGCGCAGCAGCGGTCATCGACGAACGCGCGTACCCAGCACGAACCGGGATCGCGATCACCGAAATCAAGCGAACCGGAAACGAAAATCACTTCGTCGTACACGCTTTGCCCAGGCGCGGGCGATTCGATGGCGATTTTCGAAGCGGCAGACACGGCGTTCGATCTCACATTTTTCCGCGCGATCAATCGAGCGCAATATTTCGGAACGCCGCGGGGAAAACTTGTGGAATTCTAAAGGGCCGCCGCTAATATCAGTCAGCCTGCCGCGAGAGCGACGCCGAAAAAAATCGCGGCGGCGAACCGAGTGCCATGGCAGAACGAATCCGACCGATCGAACAAATGCTCGAGTTAAGCGAAGAAGAGGCGATGTCGCCGGAGCTGCTGGACTCGCAGGTCCAAAAAGCGCAGGAGCAACTGCTACAATTGCGGCGGCAAGCCGACGTAATCGAGAAACAAAAGCGCGAGCTGGAGGAGCTGAGCCGCCGCCAGGAAGAACTCGAGCGCGGCCGTGCCGAGATGACGGACAAACTTTCGCGATCGCTCGTGATCCTGGAACGGGAAGGGTACGATTGCCAAAAGAAACTCGAGCAGATCCGCGCGACCCACGAAAGTTTCACGCAACATTTGCAGTTACTCGAAGGGATCGAGCCGAAGAGCTGGAACCCGGCGGAATTGCCCAAGGAGTTGAGTCGCGCGCTCAGCACGGTGGACGATGCCCGGACGGAATTCAGCCAGCAACGAAGCCGGCTCGAAGCGAGCGGCGGTGACGCGAGCGAAATGGATCTGCCGGAAGTCACGACGACGACGGCGGGCCTCGGTGGAAAATCGTTCGCGCAGTGGCTGCAGATCGGTTTCGCGGTGACGTTGCCGCTCATCGTTTTCGGGATCCTGGCGTTGCTCATTTTCTTTTGGATGGCGCAGAAGGTTCAGTAATTCCGCATGCGCCGCCGACCTGCTCCTCAACCTGGGACGCCGCTCAACCAAAAACAGGAAGAACTCGCACAGCGCGAATCGCAACTGCGCGGCGAGATGGAAAAGCTCGAGCGAATGATTGCGGAAGCGCCGCGCGTCGCCGAGGAAACCACGCGGCGGCAGCGCGAGGAATTGCTGGAGCGCGCGAGCGAAGGGCGCAGCCGGCTCGATGTTTCGATCGCGCTCCAGGATAAGCGCTGGGGCGACGAAGGGCGATCGCCCGGCCGGCGAAAATCGTTGCGGAAAGAACGGCGCGAAGGGCGGATTATTTTTCTGGTGCTGGTGATCGCACTCGGCGTCGCGATCATCTGGCTCGTCAGCCATCTGCATTTCTAGAGGTTGCGCACCTGGATCAACGGCCCGGCGGCGTGGCGAATCGTCCTCTGGATTTTCGCGCTCGTTTTGCTGGTGCTCGTCACCGTGCCGATCTGGCATTCGATTCGCGGACATAGCACGAAGGATTACTGGGTCTGGTATCAGACGGGCCAAACGGTGTTGCAGGGCGGCGAAATTTATCCGAACCGGTGGCACAAATTTCCGTTCATGTATCCTCCACCGTGCGCACTTTTCCTGGCGCCGATTGCCGTGCTCGGGCAACCCGGTCTGGTTATCGTGCTGGCGCTGGTCAACGCGATCGCGTGGATTGGCGCGATTCGTTTTTCGGTCCGGCTGGCGACGGGCGAACGACTCGGTGCCCACCTCCTGGTCTATCTCGTGCCAAGCCTCATCATGGGCGCGCACATTTGGGGGAATTTTCTTCTCGGGCAACCGAGCCTCGTCCTGCTCGCGTTGATGCTCGGCGCGTTTATCGCGCTCCAGAGAAAATATCATTGGCTTGCCGGCGCGCTGATCGCGATCGCGGCCGCGATCAAAGCGTTTCCCGTCATGGCGATCGTTTACTTGATCTACCGCCGCTATTGGATCGCGGTCGCGTCACTTGCGTTGACGCTAACGGTTCTGCTCATCGTCCTGCCAATCCCTTTCCGCGGGTTCGCTCTCGCCCAACAGGATTTGCGACGCTGGTCGAGCGGCATGCTTTTCAAATACGACGAGAACGGCGTGGGCCAGCGGCTCGGGCGGAGCACTTCATGGAAAAACCAATCGATCTGGGGCGTGGCGAACCGGCTCCTGCGGCACGTGGAATACGACAGCAAATATGAACCGCACGAACCGGTCTATGCGAATTTGGCCGACCTCGAATTCCAAACCGTGAACGTTATCATCGCGATATGCGCGCTCGGGTTTGGGCTCGCGTTCATTGCGGCGATGCCACGATCCGCGGCACGCACGCCGGAAACGGACGCGATTGAGTTCGCCTTGCTGCTGCTGCTTATCCTGGTCTTCACGCCGCTCTCGTTCGGTTATCTGTTCGCGTGGTTGCTTTATCCGTTCACCGTTGTCGTTCAACGATTGGTGGCGAACCCGCCGCACACTACGCTCGCCATCTGCTCTGGCGCGGCGGTCCTGCTCCTGGCGCTTTCGATTCCGTTCCGCGTCGGAGCGCAAACTTACGGCAACGCGTTATTCGCGACCTTGCTGCTTTTCGCGGGGCTGGCGCTGGAATTGAGGCGATTGAAATCACCTGCCGCGCGTTGAGCGCGAAAAGGCCTCTTC
Organism: Chthoniobacterales bacterium; assembly: GCA_035476555.1. GTDB lineage: Bacteria > Verrucomicrobiota > Verrucomicrobiia > Chthoniobacterales > UBA10450 > AV80. Next base: position 5,053 of record DATILK010000288.1, read on the forward strand.
ACCACCGCTGCGATCCAGCGCAGCGCGAAGACAAACGCCACGTCGAAACTCATCTTGGACACGCCACGATCGCGATCGTGAAAGGCGATGGGAATTTCCAGGACGCGTAAATTTTTCCCCCCGTGGACGAGGGCTTCGAACGCGATCTTGAAACCGGTCGCACGCGGAGCGAGCTCCAACAGGAATTTGCGCGGCACCGCAAAAAAGCCGCACATGGAATCGTGCACGCCGGTGAGCGGATAAGCGAGCGCGGCGGCAGTCCGCGACAAGAGTTTTCGCCACAGCGGCCATCCAGGCGTCGATCCGCCGGTGATGTAACGACTTCCGATCACCATGTCCGCGCGCCCGTCCCGTAACGGGCGAAGCAGTTCGCCGATTTTTTCGGGAGGATGACTCAGGTCTGCGTCCATGACGACAAGCCACTCGCCGGCGGCAAACCGCGCGCCGTCGATCACTGCGCCGGCCAGACCGAATGACGGCTCGTCGCGTTCAATCAACCGGACGGGCGCAGAACCCGCGAGAGAACGAATTCGTTCCCGGGTTCCGTCAATCGAGCCATCGTCGACAAAAATGATTTCGTCGAGCGGCGGTTGCGCTTGCGCCAGACGGGCGAGCAACGGCTCGATGTTGTCGACTTCGTTCAGAGTCGGAATGACGAGCGAGATCACGGCTGGCTCTCATTCGGTTGCGACGAGCTGACCTGCTCGCGGACGACGCTCTGAGGTTTTTCGCTGATGCCGAGATAAATTCGGCCGACATATTCTCCAAGAATCCCGAGAAGCAGTAACTGCGTGCCGGAGAGGAGGAGAATCGCTGCCATCAGCGAGCTCCAACCGGTCGGCTGCTGGTTGAACAAGTGTTCGACGACCACTTCGATGACAGCGAGAAACCCGAGCGCGCTCGTGATCATTCCCGCGAGGGTCATCAGGCGAAGCGGCAAAACGGAAACGTTTACCAGCATGCTGATCCAGAGCCGGACGAGCTTGCGAAAATTGTAGCCGCTGCTCCCTTGCGTCCGCTCGACGTGGCGAACCGGAACGGTGCCGACGTTTTGCGTGACCTGAAAAATCAGGCCGTCGATGTACGGATAAGGCGTGCGCGATTTCGCGATCTCATCCGCAACGAAACGGCTGAGGCAACGGAAACTGCAGAGGTAAAGTTTGCGCGGCTTGTCGACGACGAAATCGGCGATCCGATTCGTGAGCCAGCTTCCGGCGTTGCGCCACCACGAGTGTTCTTTGTGCTCGTAGACGCCGAAAACGACGTCGCGCTCTTCCGCTTCGGCGACAGCGAGAAGCTTCAACGCTTCGGCCGGCGGATTTTGCAGGTCGTCGTCCATGGTAACAACGTAACGTCCCGAGACGGCGCGCAAGCCCGCGAGGACGGCGTTGTGTTCGCCAAAATTGCGCGACAAGCTGAGGAACTTCATCGGCAATTGGCTCTCGCGGGTGAGCTTCAACGCGAGGGCTTCGGTCCCATCGCGGCTCCCGTCGTTCACGATGATCAATTCGTGGCCGCCCGGAACCTGGAGTGCCGAAATTTCCTGATGCAACGACGGCAAAGTTTTCTCGGCGTTGTAAAGCGGAACGACGATGCTCAGATGCGGTGACGGATCAGCCATGTTTGCGGGCAACGGCGAAGACCGACGTGCCGAAGGGCAACGATAGGTGACGGCTGGCCCTGAGTTCAAGCGCGACGAGACTTTTCAGAGCCGCGTTCACGAACGGCGACAGCGGGCGAAAATCGGAGCGGGCTTCTTCGCCCGGACGGCGGCGGCTGAACCAGCGCATAACCGCGATGGGCGGAGTGAGGGTTGCGTTCCAATATGTTAGGCGATCAATGACGAAACCTGCGCCCTCGAGCAACGCGCGCACTTGCGGCCGCGTATAACGGCGAACGCCGCCGACCGCTTCGTCGTGCGCACCTTTCAAAAAGTCGAATGCCGCCAGGTTCAAAATCAATTTCCCGCCCCGCCGCAAGACGCGATGGGTTTCGTGGGCGGCCAGGGCGTCGTCGACGCCCAGATGGAACCAAACGTCGAGCGACAGGACGATATCGAACCCGTCTGCCGGAAATGGCAGCGCATGGACGCCTGCCCGGAAAAGACGCGCGCCCGTGTTCCGAGCGCGACAAAGCTCGATCGCGTGTTCGCTTTCGTCGATCCCGGTCAGCTCCGCTTGCGGAAATTGTTGCCGAAGCACGGCGAGCATTCCGCCGCTGCCGCAACCGGCGTCAAGCAGGGAAAATCTTGCCGAACTGGGTTCGATGGAATCGGCGACATGCTGACGAAGGGCCTGGTACCACCAATAGTGGTCCTCGACCGCCCGCATGATGTCGTGTTCCTGGGGTTTCATTCCGAAGTTTACCTAACGAGTCGTGGCCGCGCTTTCATCCTTCAGCTGATACAGGTGCGGCTCGTCCGCGTCGACTGCCCAAAAGGAAAATTCCGCTCCGGCCGGGGCCGCAGTTTTGGGAAATGTCACGCTCCATTCGGACCACAATTGGTCCATTAAGTGGAACCGTTTCACAATGTCGGGCCGGATCGCAAAGGAATCAGAAATCGCGAAGAGGATCCATGATTGATCGGCAGCGGTGCGATATGCAACCGCGACGCAATCGGCCGGTCGACGTTTCGCGTCGAGCGCAGCCCAGCCTGTGGCCCGAAGAGAATTGCCATCCACTGACGCGATGGATTCGCAGGAACCAGAGGCTCGCCCGCCGCCGGCGATTTCATGCGGGAGAGTTTCGAGACGATTCGTGCGGATGAGCGGCGGCCGGATCAATTTCAACCGGTCGAGCTCGTTCGCGCTTTCCGTCACCGGCCGGGCATCATTTGGATACGCCGTTTTCTTGATAACCTCCGAAGTATCGATTGCCTGACAAAATAGAACCGCAGCGCGTGCCAGTCGGTCTTTTGCGGAAAGGGCACGCAAGAAAAAGCGGCTGTTGGAAGCGCAAACCTTGTAGGGGACGAGATAGGCTACGACGAGCAGAAGGCAGATCGCGAATGACCATTTGCGAGAGAGAAAACTAGAGCCGCGGGCGTTTTGATCGTGAACCATCAGCGCGATGAGCCCAACGGTCGCGATCGTCAGATAAATCGAAAACGTGACGTAACGGGACGCGAGCGCATACGGCGCGCCGTAACCCACGCGACCGAGCGCAGCGAGGACAGCGCTACCGATAGAATGCAGAGCAAGCGCGAACCATGGGAGAGTTTTCGAGATGAAGACGCGGTCGCGACTTCGCCGGACGCAATAGATGACCGCGCCGCCGAGAATGGCCAGCTGGATTAGACCGAAGAGCACCGCCGCGAGACCAGGCCGATCTTTCCATGCATAAGCCAGGCTTCCTCCGAGGAATTCGAGAATAAACCCTGTGTATTCCTTCCACGAAACTGCGGGCGCGAAGGCAGTGATGCCTGGCGGTTGTCGATAACCCAAAAAATAAAATGCTGCACAAAGCGCGGTGGTCCCGCTCCAGGCGACCAGCCAGCTCCGCCATCGCGGAATCGGCCGCATGAGCAAAGTAATTGGAAAAGTGAGGCCCCAGGCCAGCAAACCATTCGGCAGACTAAAACTGCTTGCGATGGCGAGCGTCGCGCACAGCATGAATTTCCACGCCGTTGCGATTCCATCGGCGCCGACGACGACGAGCGCCGCGACAAGAAATAGCGCCGGAAAAAATGACGGAAAGCCGGAGGAAAAAATCCACAACTCGAATTTCGCGGGCGTAAAAATCGCGAGGACCGCGAGCCAAAAACAAATTGCAAGCGCGCCGACCCAAAGGCCCGAACGGCGAAGCAAAACAAAAATCCCCCCGGCTGTGAGCCAGCAGCAGACGACCGAGAGCATCATCTGGTCGCGCACATCCCAATGACCATCAGCCGCCGAGAGAATGAAGATCAGCTTCGGCAAAACGGTGCGGGCTTCCTGTTGCTGCGCGAAAATTTGCGCCCAAGGCAAATGACCGGTATGCGCCTGGATGATGAGCGGCGCCATTTCCCAATCGTCGAGGGTCGGCACTTCGACGGCGTAATGGCGAACCAGATACGTGAGATGCAGCATCGGGATGAGCGCCACGATCCAGATCAGGGCGAAAGCGGTCGTGCGGTTGCGAAACGCCGGCGCATCAAGCCAACGACCCAGCGCGAAAATCTTTTCCCGGATGGCGCGCAAAACCGAGCGCGGACTAAGCAATAGCGCCGCGCCGGCCAGGAAAGCCGCGACCAAAGAAATGCGCAGGACGTGACTCATAAGGAAGAGTAGACCTATCGTTTCGTCCTGAAGGGACCACGGTTCGCGCCGCCGGAGGTGCGGCGGCTGTTCGAAGCGCTGTCTCTACCGAATCACGCGCGTTGAAACAAGCCCGCATTTCGCGTGGCTCGACCCAGACTTTCTGTATCCGTTCGGAACGCCGGCTACGGCAAATTGTAGACTTCCACAACCGCGTTGCCGACGCCATTCACCCCTCGCACGATCGCAGTGTGCGACCCAACCTGGAGCGACGCGAGAATGGCTGATTCCTTGATGTTAGTCGGGGCGAGTCCGGTTTGTTGGATCTCGGGCCCCTGCACGTCCTGCCAGTTATCGTTGGTCGCGACGGTGGTGCCATTGGAATCGTGCAACTCGAGAATCGGGTCGCTAAGCGGATTCGGCACCTTGCCGGCAAGCGACGGTCCGATCGCGCGGATCAAGACGTTGACGTTACCCAGGTGATTTCCGGTGATGAAACCTCCAATGAGAACGTTGTCGCCGGTTTCAACCAAACCTCGTGTGCTCAAGTTCGCCAATCTCGCGTTGTTACCGGCATTAAGATCAAACGCTTCGACAAGACCAATACCGCTGCTGCCGTTCTTGCCGCGCACGACCGCCGTGTAGGCCCCGGGATCCAGCGAACGGATGATCACGGATTCGCGAGGATCTCCCGGCGTCAACCCGACCGATTGGATCTCGGCTTTCTCCGGCGCGTCGCCCCAGTTGTCGTTGCTCGCGACCAACACATTATGCGAGTCGTAAAGCTCGAGCATTGGATCGCCGAGCGATCCCGGAATGTTTGTGGACGGTCCGATGGCGCGGATGCCGATTTTTTTCGCCTCGGTTCCGCTAACAATAAAACCGCCGATGAGGATGTTATCGCCGGTCTGGACTTTCAATC
>DATILK010000289.1:0-1997 GCA_035476555.1 Chthoniobacterales bacterium
GGGTCGTCGTTTTCGACGATCAAGGCACGAGCGCCGTCCTCGGGCCGCTTCACATAAACGGCATCATCGAAAAGAACGGAGAATAGTCCGAGGCGGGTTCTCAAGATGGATCCGCAACTTCGTTCCGAGTTTAACGCTGACTTTTCGGCGGACAAATACGACGCGCTGCTGCGTTGCGTGAATGAAGCGGTCCGCTGGCCGGCGGACTTCCGCATTTCCGAGACGCCGATTTTCCTGTCGCCCGAATTCACGGATGAAGCAGTCGCGGCGGCGCGGATCATCGAAGCACAAACCCGGACGCCGGAATTTAAGCGGCACGCGGCTTCGGCGATTCCGGCCGGGCTCGAAGTGCCTAACGAGTCGTCACATCCGGAAGTCGTCATCGTCGATCTCGGGATTTGCGAGGAAGCGGGGCGGCTGGTGCCGCGGCTGATCGAGCTCCAGGCGTTCCCGAGCCTGTTCGGATTTCAATTCATGCTTCTCGGTTGCATGCGCCGCTCATTTCCGGCGATCCCGGCAAATTGGACATCGACCTTCGGCGGATTGCACGATTCCGATTACCTCGCGCTTCTTCGCCGGACGATCGTCGGCGAGGCGAATCCGGAAAACGTCGTTCTCCTCGAGATCGAACCGGAGAAACAAAAAACCCGGATCGATTTCGCCTGCACCGAAGTGCTTCTTGGCATCCGTTCCGTTTGTTTGACCGACGTGAAGAAAAAAGGGCGGCAGTTATTTTACCGGCTCGACGGACGTGAGGTGCGAATTGAGCGGATTTACAACCGGGTGATCTTTGATGAGCTCGAACGGCGTCCCGATCTGAAGGTGGACTTCAGTTTTCAAGACGATCTGGAGGTAAAGTGGATTGCGCATCCGAATTGGTATTACCGCATCAGCAAACATTCGCTGCCCTTCCTGAAGACGCCGCACACTTCGCCGGCTTATTTTGCCGACGAATTTCCGCCTAACGAGTCGATCGAAGATTACGTCTTGAAGCCGCTCTACTCTTTCGCCGGGCTCGGCGTGGAGATGGATCCGACGAAGGAAAAGCTGGCGGCCCTGTCTGAACCGCATTCGTGGATCCTGCAAAAGAAGGTCAACTACGCGGCCTTTGTCGAGACCGTCGATGGACCGAAATCAAAAGCGGAATTGCGAATGATGTTTCTCTGGCCGGAGAACGAGCCCGATCCAATTCTCGTGAACAACCTCGTCCGCATGAGCCAGGGCAAAATGATGGGCGTGAATTTCAACAAGGAAAAGACCTGGGTGGGATCCAGCATCGCGTTGCATAAGAGGTAACGCGAAGGTCGCGGTTACTTCAGCTCGTTGTTCGTTTCCGCGAACGCGTTGACGGCAAACTCCAAGTCCTCACGCGAATGCCCCGCGGACACCTGAGTGCGGACGCGGGCCGTGCCGTGCGGAACGACCGGATAGAAAAACCCGATGACGTAGACGCCTTTTTCGAGCATGCGCGCGGCAAATTTTTGCGAGAGCGCGGCGTCACCGAGCATGATCGGAACAATCGGATGAGTGCCGGGTTTGATCGTTAGGCCGCGCTCGGTCAAAGCGGAGCGAAAGTAAGTCGTGTTTGCTTCGAGCTTGTCGCGCAGCTCGGTCGACTCGCTGAGAATCTCGAGCGCCTTCAGCGTGCCGGCCACGATGTGCGGCGCGACACTGTTGGAAAACAGATACGGACGCGAGCGTTGCCGCAGCAGTTCCACGATCCGTTTCCGCGCGCTGGTGAATCCGCCGCTCGCGCCGCCCAACGCTTTGCCGAGCGTGCCGGTGATGATGTCGATCCGGCCCATCACGCCACGATATTCATGCGTCCCGCGGCCAGTTTGTCCGAGGAAACCCGTCGCGTGCGCATCGTCGATCATTGTGAGCGCCTGATATTTTTCCGCGAGATCACAAATCGTCTCCAGGTCGGCGATCGTTCCATCCATCGAGAAACAACCGTCAGTCGCGATGAGGCGGAGCCGCGCGTCTTTCGCTTCGAC
>DATILK010000290.1:0-3949 GCA_035476555.1 Chthoniobacterales bacterium
CTCAAGGCACGCGTGAGCTCGGATTGCGCATGGCGCTTGGCGCCGGAGCTGCCGATCTCTTACGAATGGTTGTGGCGCGCGGACTGCGATTGACGCTGGCGGGAATTTTCCTCGGTGCGATCGCCGCCTTGTTGCTGACGCGTTTAATGGGCAATCTCCTTTACCAAGTCAGTCCCCGCGATCCGATTGCCTTCGGATTAGCGCTTGTTGTCATGATTACGGTCGCCTGCGTCGCCTGCTTCGTCCCGGCCCGCCGTGCCACCCGCATCGATCCGGTGCGGGCTCTTCGAGTGTAAAGGAAGTGTCGAGTGACAAGTGACGAGAGACGAGTTAATCCAGTAACTCGTGCAGACAAACGCCACGTCTCGAAAGACTGAGGATACTTTGGCCGTCGGCGCGACGACCTTGCCGCAACAGTATTTTGTTTCGCCGGAAATCTTTTCTGCGGAAGAGGAGAGAGTTTTTTCGCGTCAATGGATGCTGGTGGGACATCAGAGTCAGATCGCGAAGCCTGGAGATTTTTTTGTCCAGGACGTTGCCGGCGAATCTTTGATTGTTGTTCGAGATAAGGAAGAGAATGTCCGCGGATTTTATAACGTTTGCCGGCACCGCGGGACGCGATTGTGCGAGGAAGAGAGCGGGCATTCAGCAGCCATCCAGTGCCCGTATCACGCATGGACCTATGGGCTGGATGGGCGGCTGATTGGATCGCCGCACATGGAAGAGGTGCCGGGGTTCGACAGAAGCGACTACGCGTTGCATCCGGTGAACCTGGGAGTCTGGGAAGGATTCATCTTTGTGAATCTGGCGAACGATCCGATGCCACTCGAGGAATGGTTCGCGCCGCTGGCGGGGAAGTTTTCCCATTGGAACCTGGCGCGGTTGCGATCGGTGAAGCGAGTGGAGTACGACGTGAAGGCGAACTGGAAGCTGATGTTTGAGAATTACTCCGAATGCTACCACTGCCCGGGCGTGCATCCGCAGCTGCAAAAGGTTTCGCCGTACGATTCAGCTGAGAACGACCTGACGGAGGGCCCGTTCCTGGGCGGTTTCATGAAGATCAACGCCGGCAAGAGCCTGACGGTGAGCGGAAACGCCTGCGCCGTATTCGTCGGAGAGATCGAGAACCTTCAGCAAGTTTTCTATTACTCGATTTTTCCGAACATGCTGCTCAGTCTCCATCCGGAATACGTCATGGTGCACCAACTTTGGCCGCAATCGCCGGAGCGGACACTGATCGTGTGCGATTGGTTTTTCCATCCCGAAGCGGCGAAGCGCGATGATTTCAATCCGGAAGATGCGATCGAGTTTTGGGACGTGACCAACAAGCAGGATTGGCACGTGTGCGAACTGAGTCAGCAGGGGATCGCGTCGCGCGCGTATGAGCCGGGACCGTACAGCTCGCGTGAAAGTATTCCGGCGGCGTGGGATCGGGAATACTTGCGAAGGATGGGAGGCGGAAAACGCCCAACGCCCAACGTCCAACCCGCCTCCGCCGTGGACGGGCTCCGCCGTGGCGAGCGTCCAATGTCGAACTAAGAGGGCAGATCGAGAAATTCGCGGGCGGTTTTCGAGAAAAGTTGTGCTGTGTCGGTTTCGGATAGGTCGCTCATCGATTCGATGAGTTGGCCCGCGTGGGCTTCGCCGAGCGGGAAGGGGTAATCGGTGCCGAGAGCGACGCGTTGAGCGCCGAAGAGTTTGATGAGAAGGCGCAATGCATCGGGGTCGTGGACGAGGGAGTCGACGTAGAAATGCGCGGGAGTGTCAGCATGCGCGAGATAATGGCGGGGATTTGTGTCGTTATCGGTGGCGCACAAATCGGGACGGACGTGAAAGCCGTGCTCGATCCGGCCGATGGTGAATGGAAACGCGCCGCCGCCGTGGGCGAAGGCGACGCGGAGTTTGGGGAAGCGCGCGAAGACGCCGCCGAAAATCATCGAACAAATGGCGAGCGACGTTTCGGCAGGCATGCCGACGAGCCATGGCAGCCAGTATTTCGGCATGCGTTCCTTGCCGACCATGTCCCAGGGATGAACGAAGATCGCGGCGCCGAGTTGTTCGGCGGCGTTCCAAACCGGCTGGAGCGCGGCGTTGTCGAGATTCAGGGGATCGAACCGGCCGAAATGTTGGTTCGCATCGACGTGGGTCCCGATCTGCGCGCCGCGCAGCCCAAGCTCGCGGACGCAACGCTCGAGCTCCCGCGCCGCGAGATCAGGATCCTGAAGTGGAATTGTCCCGAGACCGGAGAAGCGCGCGGGATTCGCTCGCGCAACTTCGGCGATATGATCGTTAAGCCGGCGCGATAGATCGAGCGCGTCCGCCGGTTTCGCCCAATAGCTGAACATGACCGGTACGGTGGAGAGGACCTGCATGGTGACGCCAGCCTGGTCCATTTCCTCGAGGCGACGCGATGGTTCCCAAACGTTATCGGTGATCTCGCGAAAGGCGCGGTCGCCAATCATCATCCGCGCGCAGCACGGCTGATAGTGCTCTAGCCGAACGAATCCCGGGTATCCATATTTCGCATCGAGATCAGGCCACTCGCGCGGAAGAATGTGAGTGTGGAGATCGATCTTCATCAATGAAGCAACGTCCAACGCCCAACGCCCAACGTCCAACGCCGAACTCAGACAGCGTCATTCGTGAGCGAATGATCGCGAAACTCAGAACGGCTTGACCGGCTCAGGTTGGGGGACTTTGTGACCGCAGTTCTTGCAGGTGCGGCGCTGGTCGTCGTTCCAGAAATCGAGCATGGCCTGGCTGAAATGGTTCACGATATCGGCGCAATCGAAATCGATGTCTTCCACGAGCGCGCCGCAATTGTCGCAGTAAAAAATGACATGCTCGTGTTCGCCGGCGGGGCGACGGCGCTCGACCACGATGCCGATGGTGTCGGGCGGACGCACCGGGGCGTGCGGAACGTTTGGCGGAATGAAAAACGTTTCTCCTTCGCGAACGAGATGATCGACGATCCGATCGCCTTCGCGGATGCGGACTTTGATGTCGCCCTTGAGCTGGTAAAAATATTCTTCGGAATCGACGAGGTGAAAATCGTTCCGGGCATTCGGCCCTTTGATGACCATGACGAAAAAGTCGCGGCCGTCGTAAAGGTAACGATTGCTGACCGGCGGCTTAAACAGGTCGCGGTTCGCTTCGATCCAGGCGTCGACGTTTATCGGCGGCAATACCTCTGCCGTCGTGCCGCTGCCGGTGGATGGCGATGGTGAAAGAGTTGAGGTTGTGATAAGCGAGCGTATTTCCTGGCGCGAACAGCGTCAACTCTCGCAATAGTCCATGAGCCGCCTTCGAGTTTTAATCCTGACCGCGCTGGCCATGATCGCGTTCGCGGGCAACTCCCTGCTTTGTCGCCAGGCGCTTAAGCAAACGTCCATCGATGCCGCGACGTTCACGCTCGTTCGGATTTTCTCCGGCGCGCTTTGTTTGTGGATCATCGTCCTGATACGCAAAGGGTCGTTTGCCAAGGCCGGAAGCTGGCCGTCGGCCCTGGCGCTTTTCGGTTACGCGGCGCTGTTTTCGTTCGCTTATCTTCGGCTCACTGCTGGAACTGGCGCGCTCCTTTTATTCGGCGCGGTGCAGGCGACGATGATTTTCTGGGCGCTGAAAAAAGGAGAACGGCTGCGCGTGATTCAAATCGCTGGCCTGTTGCTGGCGTTAGGCGGACTCATCGCGCTCGTGTTCCCCGGTTTATCCGCGCCGCCGCTGGGTGCTGCGGTGTTCATGCTCGGCGCTGGAATCGCCTGGGGAATTTATTCGCTCCGCGGCAAGGGCTGCGGTGATCCGTTACGCGCGACGGCCGGCAATTTTCTCCGTGCGGTTCCGATGGCCTTGCTGTTGAGCGTGATCGCATTGCGCTCGGCAAATTTCGATGGCGCTGGAGTCTGCTACGCAATCGTCTCGGGCGCGTTCGCGTCCGGAGTCGGCTACGCGA
>DATILK010000291.1:0-3587 GCA_035476555.1 Chthoniobacterales bacterium
CGAGAAGTTCTACGGCCCTGACATGCCACCGACCCAGCGCGTTTTCGATCTCCTTGATGAAGACGATGGGCGCGCCTTTGGAGCGAAGTAAGAGCGGTCGAAGCTTGAAGTGTCGTTAGGCCGGCGGCTAACGTCGGCGTCGCGATGCCTGGAATTTACATAGCGGCGATCCTGACGACGGCGATCGCGCTCGCGATTTTTGGGACGATAGTCCGAAAGCTCAAGTTGCCGGCGAATCCCCGGCTCCTGTTGCTCGCGTTCCTGATCGTTCTGCCGCTCGAACCAGCCTCGTTCTATTTCGTTCGCGTTCCGCTCGATCATTTATTGACCTCGTTGCTTGGTCGCGATTCGGCGATACTGCACTGGCTTGTCACCTTCTACGCGCCGCTGACGGAAGAACCGGCGAAACTCGTTCCGTTGCTCGTCCCCGCGATTCGTCGCGACATTTCGCGGGTAAACTTCGGCCGATACGCGCTCGCCATCGGACTCGGCTTCGCGATTGGCGAGATGTGGTTCATCGCGGAGATCATCGCGCGCAATCCGAAGTTTGCGGAAACGCCGTTCTATTTTTTCGGCGGCTACCTGAGCGAACGGTTGATGGTCTGCCTGCTTCACAGCGCGTTCGTCGGCGTGGCGCTGGCTTGTTTGCGAAATCGATTCGTGCTCGGCGTGGCGGGCGCGATGGCGCTGCATTGGCTCGGCAATTTCCCCATTTTCCTGATGGCCTCGAATGCTTTCGGATTGGGCGCGACGTTTTGGGCCATCGCGGTTCAGGTCTGGATCATTGTTTATTTCGTTGGCGCGCTGGCGCTACTTTCCTACTTCGTATTTGGAAAGGTCAAACCGGGCCTGCTCTTCTACGGTCGCCGCAAATGTCCCGAGTGCGGAGCGGAGTATGACGCTTCGTTATTTGCGGCTAATCTCGGGGCGACTCGTTACGAACGTTGTCCCCACTGTCGCCACTGGCATTTCGTAAAAACGTCAGTCTAGTCTCCGGCGGCAATGGAAACGCTGGAGCATCTCTTCGAGAATAACCGCAAATGGTCGGAGAGCATCCGCGAGGTGCAGCCGGAATTTTTTCTGGAGCTGGCCCGACAACAGGCGCCGCAATATCTCTGGATCGGTTGCGCCGACAGCCGCGTGCCGGCGAACCAGATTGTCGACCTGAAGCCGGGCGAATTATTCGTCCATCGCAACATCGCGAACCTGGTCGTGCACACAGATCTGAACTGTTTGTCGGTCATGCAATTCGCCGTCGATATCCTGAAGGTGCGCCACATCATCGTGTGCGGGCATTACGGTTGCAGCGGCGTTGGGGCGGCGCTCCGGCGCGAGCGGCTCGGGTTGAGCGACAACTGGCTCCGGCATGTCCAGGATGTTCGCCAACAGCATGAACAATCCCTGGCGAACCTGCCCGAGGCGCAAGCCGTCGATCGGCTCTGCGAATTGAACGTGATCGAGCAGGTGAGCAACGTCTGCCGGACGACGATCGTCCAGGACGCGTGGGCGCGCGGGCAGGAACTCGCCGTCCACGGCTGGATCTACGGGCTTCACGGCGGGTTGCTGCAAGATCTAAAGGTGACGGCGAGTAGGCCGGGGGAAGCAGGAAGAAAGTGACGTGTGACCCGCCACGGCGGATTCGTCCGTTGGCGAACATGTGACGCGTGACGTGAGCAAACGGAAACGCGTTGTCTTGGAGAATCGTAATCACTAGTCTCCGGAAACTATGAGCGACACATATGTTCCGTTGATCAGTTCGGGCACGGCGGGTCCAGTTGGCGTGCTGCATTTGCCGAGACTCTGGCAAAAGGTTTCACTGGAGGCGGCCGGAAAACTTGCGCCTGGTTACCCAGGGATCGGGCGCGGATTCGACGCCATGACGTGCGCGGCGCTTGGCCTCGAGGAGCAGGCGGTGAAGGATTACATCAAGGAACACAAGCCGACTTATCCAGAGTTTGAAGCGTGGGTGAAGAAAAACGCGAAGACGTTGACGCCGGCCGCGATCGAGACGCACAACGCGGCGGTGCGTGGCTATAATCATGACGCCGAAACAAGGGCGGGAATCGTAGGCGCGTGCGGAATTTCCGATGAGGCGTCGGCGCCAAAGGATGCGGTGAATCTCAATAACCTCGACGACTGGTACGAGTTCCATCAGGCAGTGCTGAAGTAGAATTCGAAAATTCGCTGGCGGGCGCGCCGAAAATCGAATTTTCATAACGAAATTTGTGGGCAGCGGAAAACCGTCGCGATATGATCGCGGCTGTCCATGGATCAGGTCGAGCAATTGCAATCCGAGCCCGGCGCGGAGAACCGCGATTCGACGGCTCGCATTCTCAGTCCGGAACTGAAACAGCAGTTCGAGACGCTGCGAAATTTGCTCCAGCGCGCTCTCTGGTTGGCGGAGCGATGCGCGGATATCGAGGCGACCCACATCCTGCGGACGCGCCTGACGAACCTTCAGTCGGCGGCGTTGCTCGTCATCGTGGGCGAAGTCAAAGCCGGCAAGAGCAGCTTCATCAACGCGCTTTTGCGAGAGGACGTTTGCGAAGTCGCGCCCGGCCCATGCACAGAGCGCATTCAGGAGCTGGTTTACGGACCCGAACGCCGCGTCGAAGCGCTGGGCGATTCCTGGCAGCGCATCGCGTTGCCGAGAGAAGTGCTGCGCGAAATTACGATGGTCGACACACCCGGCACGAACTCGATCGTGAGAGATCACCAGACGATCACCGAGAATTACATCCCGCAGAGCGATCTCGTCGTCTTTGTTTTTTCCGCGGTGAATCCGCACACGAAATCCGCCTGGGAATTGCTGACCCTGATCAAGCGACAATGGCATCGCAAAGTGGTGTTCGTTCTCCAGCAATCGGACCGGGCGAGCCAGAAAGAGCTGACGACGAATCTCGAGCACGTCAGGCAGTACGCGCGCGAACGGCAGGTCGAGAATCCGCACGTTTTCATTCTTTCGGCGAAACGCGAGATGGAGGGAATTCCGGAGAACGCGTTCGTGGAGTTCCGTAATTTTCTCCAGACGACGATCGCGTGCGGCGAGGCGTGGCGGATGAAGGTGGAGCAATCCTACCAGACGATCCGCTCGGTCATGACGCGGTTGCTGGCGCACTTGCGCGCGGAAAAAATCGCGGTCGAAGACGAACGGACGTTTTATCAGGGGCTGCTTTGCCAGGTCGATGCGCGCGAGGAGAAGGCGAAAGGGCTGAAGCAGCTCATCGTCGATAAACTGGCCGGGACTTACACGACGCTGGCGCGACAATCGGAAGACGAGTTCGCGCGCGGATTGCGGGTGGGGAAATTGGTCCGGCGCGCCGTTCCCTTCCTGCGCGACAAGGATACGGACGCGTGGCTCCACGATTTGAAGTCCGGTTTCGAACGCTCCGCGCGCAAAGAAATCAAAGCCGAAGCCGCGCAGGTCTCGATGGATTTGTTCAACGAGATGCGCACGATGATGGAAGAGTTGAATCAAAGCATCGCGCGCCGTCAGGAACGAATCCGGGCCGACGTTCAATTTCCGAAAGCCGGCGATCAACTGGGCACGCTCCAAAAATTGCAGGTCAAGCTCGATCAAGTCCGGA
>DATILK010000292.1:0-1690 GCA_035476555.1 Chthoniobacterales bacterium
GCGCAGTGCGACGACTTGTTGATTGAAGGTCTGTTGGTCGCCGCTGTGATACGCGTCGCCAAGTCGGGCGTAGGCCTGCACAACCGGATGAATTTCGCCGGTGCGCACCGTTTGGACGAGGCTTTCACCGATCGAGAGCCATTGCGCGCCGTTCGTTGATGGGATCGCCAGCAGGTAGGCCGTGCTCGACAGATTCTCGTAGCGCTCGATGAAGGCCGCGACGCTATCGAGCTTCGATTTGTCGAAGGTCTCGCCCTTTTCGCGCTGACGCGCTGCCTGTGCGGCGGGTGGGATCGCGGCGACGTAGGCTTGGAGCTCCTTCGAAAAATCATGCGCGTCTTCGGGGCGCAAACTGTTCTTTAACCGCTGAGAGAGAATCAGCGCGTTTCGCAAATTCAGGATCGCGCTCTGATACGCGGAGCGCTCCACCGATTCGAGTTTGTCAGCCTGTTCGCCCTGCTCGTCGATCTGTTTCAGAAATGGCGTCAGTTCCGTGAGGCTGAAATATTTTCGGTCGCTCTGCTCCCAACCAAACAAGCCCAGCACTTCCGAATTCTGAATGACGAACACCGGATAATCGTCCGCGGCCTCGGGTCGGAAGAGCAGGTCCGCCAGCCATCGAATCGCGGTCAGCTCTTCGCCGTTCGCCAGCGGAAGCGTTTGTTTTCCGTGAACAATGAGCAACGAATTGCGCGCAACGGTGTCGAGCGGTTTGATCCGGCCACCCACGAGCACCGGAATTTTTCCGAACGCGACAAGATCCGGCTGATCGCGTTCTGCCTTCGGCGGAAACCAGCTCGCCGCCACCCACGCGGCCGCGAAAAGCAAAACCAACCAGGGAAAAAATCGTTTCATGCCATCACAGGCCTTCGGCGCCGGGAGAAACCGACGAGATGATATCCGAACTGCATTAGCAAACCCGCCGCGACAACGATACACGCCACATAAGGCGCAATGAAGCTCGGATTCCGCACCACTTGCAGGATCGAGGTGCGATCGTCCTTCTCGAAACCGGCCTGGTAATAAGTTTCGCCGCGATAACGAAGCGGGTGATTCATGTAAACAAGGACGTTGCGATTCACGGAACGCTCCGGATCGATCAACGTCACCGTGCTCGCGAAATTCTTGGGAATGTCGGTCCCGACGTAACGCTCGTGTGTGAATTTCTGGAGCGTGACGCTATACGGTTTGTAATAGCGCGCCGGCCGCATGACCAACTGCCAGGTGCGGCCGTCGGTGGAAAATGTTTGCGGCGCACCGAGCGCATCGGAGGCAAGCCAGGTTCCGAGCGAGGCTCCTTTCGCGGGAATAATTTCGACTGCGGCCGTAACGAGATCGCGCTCATTCACGCCGGTCGCGCGCGGAGCTGGTTCCACGACAACCTGCGCGCCCGGTCCTTGATTCGCGACCGACTTCAGCGTCACGCCGCTTTCGTTCATCATGTGCAGCCGGGAATTCTGATAATAATGCCGGACCACGATCCGAAACGGCAGGCTCTTGTGCTCGATCGTTCCGCCGCGGCGCAGGACCGCTTCCGGAATTGCGGTCACCTGATCGAACTCGGGATTCGACGTGTCGATGACGGCGAGCTCCATTCGGCGCGGATCCTCCGAATAATTCTTCGTATCGCCCGTGCTCAATCGCATGTGGCTCTCGACCGCGAACAGATCGGTGAACAATCCGCCGGCCA
>DATILK010000293.1:0-3504 GCA_035476555.1 Chthoniobacterales bacterium
TGCGCGAGGAAGGCTACGAAGTCGTGCTCGTGAATTCGAACCCGGCCACGATCATGACCGACCCCGAGTTCGCCGATCGCACTTATATCGAGCCGATCTCGCCCGACATTATTGAGTCGATCCTTGAGCGGGAAAGACCGGACGCAATTTTGCCAACCATGGGCGGGCAGACCGCGCTGAACGCGGCGATGGAATTGAACCGCAACGGTGCGCTCGTTAGGCACAACGTCCGGCTGATCGGCGCGAATGCGCAGGCGATCGCGAAAGGTGAGGACCGTCAGCTTTTCAAGGAAGCGATGCTGCGGATCGGGCTCGATGTGCCGCGCTCCGGCGTCGCGCATTCGATCGCGGACGCGAACAAGATCGCGGACACGATCGACAAATTTCCGCTCATCATTCGACCGGCGTTTACTCTCGGCGGATCGGGCGGCGGCATCGCCTACAACCGCGTCGAGCTGGAGGAAATCGTCGAGCGCGGGCTCGCGCTTTCGCCTGTGACCGAAGTGTTGATCGAAGAATCGCTCGTCGGCTGGAAAGAATTCGAGATGGAAGTGATGCGCGATTGCGCGGACAACTGCGTCGTCATTTGTTCGATCGAAAACTTCGACGCGATGGGCGTGCACACCGGCGATTCGATCACGGTGGCGCCCGCGCAGACGCTGACGGACAAGGAATACCAGATGATGCGGGACGCTTCGTTCGAGGTGATTCGCGAGATAGGC
The DNA here is from genome assembly GCA_035476555.1 of Chthoniobacterales bacterium. Classification (GTDB taxonomy): domain Bacteria; phylum Verrucomicrobiota; class Verrucomicrobiia; order Chthoniobacterales; family UBA10450; genus AV80. The sequence goes on from DATILK010000293.1 coordinate 723, forward strand.
GTCGAGACCGGCGGCTCGAATATTCAGTTCGCCGTGAATCCGGACAACGGCCGAATGGTTGTGATCGAAATGAATCCGCGCGTGTCGCGCTCGAGCGCGCTCGCGTCGAAGGCCACGGGTTTCCCGATCGCGAAGATCGCGGCGAAATTGGCCGTTGGTTACACGCTCGACGAAATCCGCAACGACATCACTCGCGAAACGCCGGCGAGTTTCGAGCCAACGATCGATTATTGCGTCGTGAAAGTCCCGCGGTTCACTTTCGAAAAATTTCCGCAGGCAGATCCGACGTTGACCACGCAGATGAAAAGCGTCGGCGAAGCGATGGCAATTGGGCGCACCTTCAAGGAAGCGCTGCAAAAAGCGCTGCGCTCGCTCGAGATCAAACGTTTCGGTCTCTGCGGCGACGGCCACGACAAACGCGTCGATGCCGAAACGCTCCGCCTGAAACTGGCGAACCCGAATGCCGAGCGCGTTTTCCATCTCGCCCAGGCGTTCCAGGACGGAATGACCATCGATGAAGTGTTCGACCTGACGAAGATCGACCGTTGGTTCCTGCACAACGTCCGGCAGATCGTGGAAGAACAATCGACCTTGGCGAAATTGGATCGTCGTCGCGCAAAGAAGCTCGGCTTCTCGGATCGACAGCTTTCGATGGCGAACGGGAAATCCGAACCGCAAGTCCGCGCCGATCGCAAAGCGGCCGGCGTAATTCCGACTTATCGCCTCGTCGATACCTGCGCGGCGGAATTCGAAGCGTTCACGCCGTACTATTATTCGACCTACGGCACCGAGAACGAAATGCGGCGCACGGATCGGTCGAAAATCATGATCCTCGGCGGCGGGCCGAACCGAATCGGACAGGGGATCGAGTTTGATTACTGTTGCGTCCACGCCGCGTTCGCCCTGCGCGAGATCGGATTCGAGACGATCATGGTGAACTCGAATCCGGAAACGGTTTCGACCGATTACGACACCAGCGACAAACTTTATTTCGAGCCGCTCACCCTCGAGGACGTGCTCAACATTTACGAACAGGAGCTGCCGCAAGGCGTGATCGTTCAGTTCGGCGGACAAACGCCGCTCAATCTCGCGGAAGGACTAAAAACGGCCGGCGTTCCGATCATCGGAACGCAGCCGGAAAGCATCGAGATGGCCGAAGACCGGAAACTCTTCGCTGCGATGCTCGACAAACTCGGCCTGCGCCAAACACCCAGCGGTTCCGCCGTTAGCGCTGACGAAGCGGTCACGATCGCGGACCGGATCGGCTATCCAGTACTCGTTAGGCCTTCGTTCGTTTTAGGCGGACGCGCGATGGAGCTGGTTTACAACGCGGACGATCTCCGCCGCTACATGCAGAGCGCGATCGAAGTAAGTTCCGATCGGCCGGTGCTGGTCGATCGGTTCCTCGAAGACGCGATCGAAGTGGACGTCGATTGCATTGCCGACGGCGAGACGAGTGTGATCGGCGCGATCATGGAACACATCGAGCAGGCCGGCATCCATAGCGGTGACAGCGCTTGCGTGATCCCGACCTTCTCGCTCCCGAAAAACGTGCTCGACCAAATCCGGGTCGCGACCAAAGCCATGGCGCGCGAGTTGAAAGTGCGCGGTTTGATGAATGTTCAGTTCGCCGTGAAGGGCGAGGAAGTTTACGTCCTGGAAGTGAACCCGCGCGCTTCGCGAACGGTGCCGTTCGTGAGTAAAGCGATTGGAGTTCCGCTCGCGAAACTGGCCGCGAAAGTAATGACGGGAAAGACGCTGGCGGAGCTTGGATTCACCGAAGAAATTATCCCGACGCATTTTTCGGTGAAGGAAGCGGTCTTCCCGTTTCTTCGCTATCAGGGGACGGACATTGCGCTCGGGCCCGAAATGAAATCGACCGGCGAAGTGATGGGGATCGACGCCGATCTCGGCCTGGCCTACGCGAAATCGCAAATGGCGGCGCCGCCGCCGTTGCCGAAGTCCGGCAACGTTTTCATTAGCGTCAAGGATAGCGACAAGCCAGCCGTGATTCCGCTCGCGCTGGAATTCATCGAGCTCGGGTTCGGGATCATTGCGACCAGCGGAACGTGGTCGGCTTTGCACGACGCCAACGTTCCGGTGACCAAAGTCCACAAGATCCGGGAAGGCCGGCCGAACGTTCTCGATCTGGTCATGAACGGCGACATCAATTTCATTGTGAATTCGCCGAGCGGGAAAATCCCGCGCGAAGATGAAGTGCGGATCCGGAACGCGTCCCTCGCGCAAAAGATTCCGATTATGACAACGATCCGGGCCGGGCAGGCGAGCGCGAACGGGATCCGTTCGCTGCAACGGAGCCAGGTGCATGTGAAGACGCTGCAGGAATATCACGCGAGCGTTCGCAGTTGAAGGCGTGGCGTTGAACGCTAGCGTGACCGCATGAAACTGACATTGCTTTGCTGCGCGCTCGGGTTGGCGTTCGTCGCCGCGCCGGCGCAGAGCGAGGAGAAAAAAGAAGAAAAGAAAGATGCCGCTACCATGAGTGAACAAAAAGAAGTTGCAGTTATTAAGACCAGCGAAGGCGAAATGGTGGCGGAGTTTTGGCCGGACGTGGCGCCGAAGACGGTGGAGAATTTCAAGAAACTTGCGAAATCCGGCTTCTACGATGGCACGGCGTTCCATCGCGTGATCAAGGGCTTCATGATCCAGGGCGGCGATCCGTTGACCAAGGATGCGGCGAAGGAAGCGCGCTGGGGTACAGGCGATCCCGGTTACAAGATCAAAGCTGAGTTCAACGAACGCTCTCACCAGCGTGGCGTAC
>DATILK010000294.1:0-5455 GCA_035476555.1 Chthoniobacterales bacterium
TCGACGACGTCGCCCATGAGGATGGTGAACATTTTGTCGGCGTCGACGGCATTGTCGTCGTTGAGGTCCACCTTGAGGAGCTTGCGTTTCTCGGGATCCATCGTGGTGTTGAAAAGTTCCTTCGCGTTCATTTCACCCAAACCCTTGAACCGCTTGATCTGCACGCCGCGCCGGCCAATCTCGACAATCTTTTGGTGGATCTCCGGGATCGAGAACAACGGATGGACGGTGGCTTTGTCGCCTTCGCCTTCGATCAATTCGAAGATCGGGCGATCGGCGGCGGCATAGTGATCGACCTGCAATCCTCTCCGCGCCAACTCGCCCATGATCTTCTGGATCGTGGTCGATTCATGCAGCTCGACAAGCTTGCCACGGCGCCGGCTCGCGCCGTTCGTTTTCACCACCGCCGGTCCACCGAGCGGAAGCAACTCCTGCTGCGTCTCGTCCTCGAACAAATTCAGATCGGTATTGTCCTGGTGAAATTTCCGGACTTCCTTTTCGTCGTGGAAATAATAGACGGCCTCCTCGTTGCCATCGCGCACTTTCACTAGATACATCGGCAACTTGCCGGTCTTCTTTGCGCGCTCGCCGAGGAAGCTCTCGAAATCGCCACCGTGCAGGCGGATTGATTCGCTCAGCTTCGCCAGCTTCTCGAGCGATTCGAGAATGTCTTTCAACTGCGCGGCCGAAAGCTCCTTGTCGTCGGCGAGATTCTTCAGCCGCACGTCTTCGGCGCCGAGCGTGATCAGGATCTTGTTCAACTGCACGTCATCGTCGACGTATTCCTCGCGCTTCTTGCGCTTGATTTGATAAAGCGGCGGCTGGGCGATATAGATTTTTCCGGCGCGCACCAGCTCGGTCATTTGCCGATAGAAAAACGTGAGCAACAGCGTCCGAATGTGCGAGCCGTCGACGTCGGCGTCGGTCATGATGATGATGCGCCCGTAACGGAGCTTCGAAATATCGAAGCTCGCTTCGTCTTTGCTTTTCGCGACGCCCTCGATGTCTTCCTTCGGCTTGCCGATCCCAGTGCCGATCGCGGTGATCATCGATTGGATCTCGGTATTCTTGAGGAACTGATCGATGCGAGCTTTCTCAACGTTAATCAGTTTGCCGCGGATCGGCAGGATTGCCTGGTAACGTCGATCGCGTCCCTGTTTCGCTGAACCACCGGCCGAATCGCCCTCGACAATGTAAAGCTCGGTCAGATCTGGATCGCGCTCGGAACAGTCCGCCAGCTTGCCGGGTAGCCCGCCGCCGGTGAGCGCGCCTTTACGAATTGTCTCGCGCGCCTTACGCGCAGCTTCCCGGGCGCGGGCAGCCGTCAGGACCTTGTCAAAAATACGGCGCGCTATTGGCGGGTTCTGATCGAAGAAAGTCATCAGTCCTTCGTAAACGACGGAATTCACGATCCCGTCGATCTCGGTGTTGACGAGCTTCACCTTGGTCTGCGATTCGAAGCGCGGGTTGGGCAGCTTGATGCTGAGCACGCAGGTCAAACCTTCCCGGACATCTTCGCCCGAGATCGCCGGATCTTTCTCCTTCGTCAGCCCGTTCGTCTTTGCGTACTGGTTGACCGCTTTGGTGAGCGCACTCCGGAAACCCGTCAAATGCGTGCCGCCGTCCGGATTCGGAATCGAATTCGCGAAGCAAAGAATCTGGTCGTTGTAGCTGTCGTTATACTGCAGGACGACGTCGACGAAGACTTCGTCGCGTTGTCGCGAGAGCACGACCGGCTTGGGATGAATGACCTGCTTGTTCTCGCCGAGCTCGCGAACGAACTCTTCGATGCCTTTCTTGTAGAGAAACGTTTCTTTTTTCCCCGATTCGCTCCGCTCATCGACGAGCGTGATCTCGAGGCCCGGATTCAGGAACGCCAGCTCGCGCAACCGGCTCGCCAGCCTTTCGAACTTAAACTCGGTCGTGATCGTGAAAATCGTCGGGTCGGGGAAGAACGTGATCAGCGTCCCGGTTTGCTTTTTGTTTTTCAGCTCGCCGATGACTTCGAGTTTCTGCGTCGTCTTGCCGCGCTCGAACGCCATGTGATGGACTTTGCCTTCGCGCGAGACTTCGACCTTGAACCAATCGGAAAGCGCGTTGACGCATTTCGCGCCGACACCGTGAAGGCCGCCGGAATATTTGTAGGCGCCTTGTCCGAATTTTCCGCCCGCGTGCAGATTCGTCAGGACCAATTCGACCGCCGGCATCTTCCATTTCGGATGCATGTCCACGGGAATCCCGCGGCCGTTGTCCTTTACCGAAACGGAACCATCGACGTGGATGGTGACGTCGATCCGGGTGCAGAACCCGGCCAGATGTTCGTCGATCGAATTGTCGAGCACCTCAAAAACCATGTGGTGCAACCCGCGCTCGTCCGGGTCGCCGATGTACATGCCAGGCCGTTTTCGGACGGCCTCGAGGCCCTCTAATTTGTCGATCTGCGCGGCGTCGTATTTCTGGGTTTGACTGATGCCGGTTGCGTCGGTTTGACGTTTCCGATTCTCCGAATTTTCATCTTCCATAACGCTCAAAGCAGTGGCTGGCATATACGCCGAAAAACATAGGCGAAAAAGGCGGTTTCAACAACCGATATTCTCCGCTTTTCCAGGCTGATTTTGCGCTACAAATTGGGGAAGCGGGCAGGCCCAGGCACAGTATTTAGTGGATAGCCCGTCACTTCAAGAATGCCGTTTTCGAACCGTCACTCGGGCGTGCTTGACCGTGCGTCCGCCGACCCCGAAACTGCCCGTCACTCATGCGATTCCAAACTCTCTACGAAGCCCGCTGGATCTTCGCGGTCTTAGCATTTCTGGCGATCGCGAGCGCGATCTTTTTGCCCTGGCTGCTCGTGCCAATCTTTGCGCTGACGATTTACGTTTTCTGGTTCTTCCGCGATCCGGCCCGCATTTCTCCGGCCGACCAAAATGCGGTCCTCGCCGCCGCGGATGGAACCGTCGCCGACGTCGTCGAAATCGAAGAACCAGAAGTGCTGCACGCTCGCCAAAAACGCGTTGGGATTTTTCTTTCCGTTTTCGACGTCCACACCAATCGCGCGCCGGTGGACGGCAAAATCATTTACAAGAAAGCGCATGCCGGTTTGTGTCTCGACGCGCGCCACGCCGATTGCACGACGAAGAATCGCGCGATGACCTGGGCGTTCGAAAATGCACGCGGGATTTTCGTGGTCCGGCAATTAACCGGAATGATCGCGCGCCGAATCGTGGGCTGGTCGAACGTGGGCGACGAACTGAAAAGGGGGGAGCACTTCGGGATGATTCGCTTTGGCTCGCGAACGGAAGTATATTTGCCGCCGGACGCCGAGATCCTGGTGAAGGTGGGCGATCGTGTAATCGGTGGGATGACCGTGATAGCCCGGCTTCGCTAAGCCATGAACACGCCGAACCCGAAAATTTATTTGCTGCCGAATCTAATGACGGCGGGCAATCTATTCTGCGGGTTCGCGGCCACGCTCCAGATTGTGCAGGGCGCGCTTTTGCAAGCGTCTGATCCCGACGCCGCCGCGCAGCTTTTTCATTTTGCTGTCTGGTTCATTCTCGGCGCCTGTATTTTCGATGTCCTCGATGGACGCCTCGCGCGTCTCGGCGGCCATGACAGTGCTTTCGGAAGAGAGTTCGATTCTCTGGCGGACGTCATTTCATTCGGGCTCGCGCCCGCATTGATGGTTTATCGAATTGTTCTGCTCGCGTTTCCGCGTGTCGGCTGGGTGGTGGCGTTCGTCTATCTGCTGTGCGGCGCGCTGCGACTGGCGCGTTTCAATACCCAGGCGGCGAACGGCGTGCCTTCGAACAACAAGGAATTTTTTGGTTTCCCGATCACCGCGGCTGCTGGACTAATCGCGTCGATCACGCTTTTCATGCTTTGGTGGTTCGGCGAACGCGAACACGACATCGGCCAATTCAAGTGGGTGCTTCCACCGCTGATGCTTTTTCTGTCGGTGATGATGTTCAGCCGACTGCGTTATCCGAGCTTCAAAGCAGTAACCTGGCGCACCACGCGGTCGCTCTCGCGCTTTCTCGTGATCGCGGTCGTTCTGCTCTTCACCGTGCTCAACTACGAATGGATGCCGGCGGTTCTGTTCCTTCTGTATCTGCTCTATGGATTAGTGCGGCCGTGGGTCTCGAAGACCTGGCAGCGCGAGATCGAAGAAGAGATCGGCGAGCAAAATCGCCCGGAAGGCCCGGAAGAATCGCCCGAAATTATCGGTTGAGTTGCGCGAGAATTTCCGGATCGCGCACGTCGACCCAATCGCCGGCAATCTCGAGCGCCTGAACTTTCTTGCCGTTCACGGCAAGATTTCGGATCGCATCGGTCAGCTCGAATTCGCCGCGCGGCGAGGGCTGCAATTTCGCGATGTAATCGAAGATACTCGGCCGAAACGCGTAGACACCGGCGTTGTACCACGGACTGGTTGGCTCACCCGGTTTCGGTTTTTCCCGGAGGTCCGTCATCTCGAATTTTTCGTTTACGAAAACAGCGCCACCCTGGCTGACGTCGTCACTTCGTTTCACGCTAATGACGGTTTCCGCCTCCGCGAGCGCGTCACAAATGCGCCGGTAATTTTCAGGAGCGACCAGGATATCGCCATAGCTCAGGAGAAAAGGATCGGCGCCGACAAAATTTTGCGCGAGCGCGACGACGCGGCCGGTCCCGTCCTGGATTGTTTGGGTTTCGTATTCGATCGCCACGCCGAACTTCGATCCGTCGCCGAAAAATTCCTTCACCACCTCCGCGCGCCAGCCGACGATGACGAGAAAACTCGTTAGGCCGTTGTCGCGCAAGCCTTCGACGATATGCTGGAGCACTGGTTTCCCGCGGACTTCCAGCATCGGTTTCGGCAACGCTTCCGTCAGGTCGCGCATTCGCGTGCCTCGTCCGGCAGCGAGAAGCACTGCTTTATTCATGATGGCTGCTCGCTTTTCGACAGCTCACGGCTTCTCGCCGACCGAAATAGCGGGTAGCTCGACCTGCCGGATCAACGCAGCGATCTTCGGCACTTCCTCAGTCTTGAGCTGCGTCCATTTTTTCAACTGCTCATCGAGCCGAGTATCGAGTTGTTTGTAGATGTCGAACTGCGGCTGCGTCGGGCCGTAGTCGGCATATTCAATCGTGCGGCTGAACGAGTAGAACGATTCGTTGAGCATGTTTGGGAACGCGAGGTTGCCCTCGGAACCTTTCATGTTCACCTGAATCAGTTGTTCTTCGACGGCGACCATTTTCTTCTTCAGGTCATCGGCGGCCGCGAGCGCCGCTTTCAAGCGCTCGTCGTCGCCAAAGCGTTTGTGAAGTCCGTCGAGCTGCGTCTTCACGTTACGAATTTCATTGATCGCCTGATGCAGTTCGCCGATCCGGTCCGCGACTTTCGACGACAACTCGAACTGCTTTGAGATCACCGGTTCCGCGTCTTTGATCCGCGGATCGATGACGAGATGAAGCG
>DATILK010000295.1:0-3159 GCA_035476555.1 Chthoniobacterales bacterium
AAAAGGGGAGTAAGAAAACGCCGAACGCCCAACGTCCAACGCCCAACCCCGAGTTTAAGGACCACTTTTCAAGGCAAGCGGCGGATTACGCGAAGTTTCGGCCGCGGTATCCGAAGGAGTTGTTTCGGTGGCTGGGGTCGATCGCGCCGTCGAAAGAAATAGCTTGGGATTGTGCAACCGGGAGCGGGCAAGCCGCGGTTGAGCTGGCGGAAGTGTTCGCCCGCGTGATCGCGACCGATGCGAGCGAGAAACAAATCGCGAATGCGGAAAGGAGTCCGCGAATCGACTATCGAGTCGCGACGGCGGAAGCGAGCGCTCTCGACTCAAGCAGCGTCGATCTGGTGATGATCGCCCAGGCGTTGCACTGGTTCGACCTCGAGAAGTTTTACTCCGAGGTCGGGCGAGTGTTGAAGCCGCGCGGTGTGATCGCGGCCACAGCCTACAAGCTGGCGACAATCAGCCCCGAGATCGACGCGATTGTTTACCGATATTATTCGGAGATCGTCGGCGAGTATTGGCCGGAAGAACGACGGCTCGTGGAAAAGTTCGAGGAATTGCTGTTCCCATTCGCGGAGATTAAGACTCCGCCATTTGAGATGGTGGCGGAATGGAGCGTCGAGCAGTTGCTCGGCTATTTGCGGACGTGGTCGGCGACTCAGCGATTCATAGCGTCGGAGAAGCGCGATCCGCTGGACGAAGTGGAGGAAGGATTGCGGAGGATTTGGGGAACTGGGAGGCGGCGAGTGAGTTGGCCGCTAACGTTGAAGGCCGGTCTTTTGTAGCCGTCGCCCTGTGGGCGACGCGAGAGCGGCGACCGCAGCAATCCGAAAAGTCGCGCTTCGCACAGCGAAGCGGCTACAGAAGAGCGTTACCTGTTTTTCCGCGCTAGTTTTTTTACCACGGCTTGGCGGCGGGCGAACTCAGTAAACGGGACAGCGGGCGAGCCCATGACTTTGGTGTCGTCGGGGACATCGTCGAGCACAGCGCTCTTGGCGGCGACCTGGACGCGGTTGCCGATCTTGAGATGACCGGAGAATCCGCTTTGGCCGGCGACGGCGACGTAATCGCCGAGCTCAGTGGATCCCGCAATTCCAACCTGAGAGACGAGCAGACAATGTTTCCCGACTCTCACGTTGTGACCGATCTGGACGAGATTATCGATTTTGGTCCCCTCGCCTATCACCGTTTCGCCGAGAGCGGCGCGATCGATCGTGGTGCCGGCGCCGATCTCGACGTCGTCTTCGATCCGGACGATCCCGATCTGTGGAATCTTATGGTGCTTGCCCTCGTGGGTCGCGAAGCCGTAGCCGTCGGAGCCGATGACGACCCCGCTGTGAATAATGCAGCGGTTCGCGATCCGGGTGCCGTCGTAAATGGCAACGTTCGGATAAATGATGCAGTCGTCGCCGATCACCGATCCGGCTTCGATCGAAACGCCGTGAAAAATCGTGACGTTGTTTCCGATCACGACGTTTTCGCCAATGACGGAGAAATGGCCTAACGACACGTTGTTTCCCAGCTTGGCGGATTCGGCGACGATCGCCTTCGGTGAGACGCCGGTGGGCTTCGGTCGGTTGGCAAACCAGCGAGTCATGATTTTTGCGAACGCGAAATAAGGATCGTCCACCCGGATCCAGCGCGAATCGCTCCCTTCCAGTTTTGCCGGAACAAGGACCGCGCCGGCCTTGGTCGACGAGAGTTCAGTTACATATTTGCGATTGCTGAGAAAACTGAGCTGGTCGCCCTGAGCAAAGGCGAGCGGCGCCACCGAACGAATCGGTTGCTGACGATCACCGTTAAACTCGCCGCCGACAAAATCGACGATTTCTCCTATGGAAACAGCAAGCATCGCCGGGATTGTAAAGTCGCTTGGGCCGAGCGCCTAACCAAAAGATGGGCGAAAAGCTTGAATAGATTTGGGCTTCCAGCCTTCTATAAGGCCATGAAAAGAAGACTACTCAGTTTGATGATAGCGGGAAGCATGGCTCTGACCGGCGCGGCCTTCGCCGGCAGCCCTTCAAGTTATCAAGTGACGGGCCCCATCACGGCCGTGGATGACAGCATGATCACGGTGATGAAGGGGAAGGAGAAGTTCGAAGTGGCGCGCGATTCGAGCACGAAAGTGACCGGCGATCTCAAGGTCGGCGACAAGGTGACAATTATGTACGCCATGACGGCAAAGGAGATTGAAGTGAAGAGCGCGGCCAAGACCGACAAGGCGAAAAAGGAAGACAAGGCTGCCCCGAGCGCTTCGCCGAAGAAGTAGTCGTTCGCCAACAAAAAGGGAGCGGACGGCGCAGCGCGCCGTCCCTTCCCTGGCGGAAATCAGCGGCGAGTTCCGCCGAGAAAACTGCCGAGCAATCCACGAATAATCTGCCGGCCCATTTGGCTGCTGGCTGCTCGCGCGGCGCTCTTCACCATGGTGGTCGCCATGGAATCGTGCACGGCTCCGCGCGGTCCAACCGTCGGCTGAAAGATCGATCCGATTGTGCCGAGAATCGACGACTGCCCACTGCCGGCCGTGGGAGCTGACGGCGGCATCGGGGTCGGAGGAGCTCCTGCGCTCGACGCTTTCTCCGTCGCGCGCGCCTGGAGTTTTTCATAAGCCGACTCGCGATCGACGACTTTTTCGTAATGGCCTGCGATGGCGGATGATTGGATGACTTGCTTGCGTTGGTCCGGAGTGATCGCGCCGACCTGACTGCGGGGCGGAATAATTTTGGCGCGATCGACAATGCCGGGCGTGCCCTGTTCATCGAGCATCGAGACGAGCGCTTCGCCAACGCCGAGTTCCGTCAAAACACTCTCGACCTTCAATTTCGGATTCTGCCGGAAAGTCTGCGCGGCTGCGGTCACTGCCTTTTGATCTCGCGGCGTGAAGGCACGAAGCGCGTGCTGAACGCGGTTGCCGAGCTGGCCGAGCACGACATCCGGAATATCGAGCGGATTCTGGCTCACAAAATAAACGCCCACGCCTTTCGATCGGATGAGCCGCACCATCTGTTCGATCTTCTGTTCCACAGCCGGCTCGATGTCGGTGAAAATCAGATGCGCTTCGTCGAAAAAGAAAACCAACTTCGGTTTATCCGGGTCGCCGATCTCGGGCAGGCGCTCGAAAAGTTCGGAGAGCAGCCAGAGCAGGAACGTCGCGTAAACCTT
>DATILK010000296.1:0-4728 GCA_035476555.1 Chthoniobacterales bacterium
ACCAGGCGGCCGTGAAACAAAGATGGGACGACTTTACCGCGGGACCACGCAGCGCACCTGTCGAAACCGCGACGCCGCCGGCTGATGGAACAACGACCACGACCGAAGTGGTGCCGACGCCATCGCCTTCGACGAACCGCATCGAGTTGACCGCATCGGACATCAATCAATTGATCGCCGGCAGCCGGAAGTTGCACGGCAAGGCGTTTGTTTCCATCGAGAACAACCTTGCCCGCGTCCAGGTAAGTGTACCGATGGAAAAGGCGGGATTCCGCGGCCGGTTTTTGAATGGCGAGCTGCAAGTGCGCCCTGCGTCGGATGGCAATCCGCGCAACATCGAGATCACCGAAGTTTCAATGGGCGGCTTCTCCGATAAAATCCTGAACACCCTCCTCGGCTTCCGCTCGCTGCGCAGTTACGCTGACGAATACGCGACCGAATACGACATCAGGAACTTCACGATCCAGGACAACAAAGTCGTCATCGAAAGCGGCGGAAAGATTCCCGGAACGCGATAGGGATACGCGCCGTCGTCACAAAATCACTGCATTATCTCGCGGACGAAAACGTTCAGCTGGCCGTCGCTTTGTTTGCGGACTTCGGTGATTTCATACGGGCGCGCTTCGTCGCGGGTGACGGTGGAACCACGAGCCGGTGGCGTGTAACCGGCGGGAAACTCGACGACGATGCGAAAGTTTTTTCCGCCACCCGCTAGTTTCAAAACGGCGTCGGTAATCCCGGTCTTCGGTCGCAGAACCGCGCGATTCGGTTCGGTGAAGTTCACGACGAACTGGCCCTTGAGATAAACCCGTTCCCCGGCGAGACCGCGATCCGCGAGATCATTCAAATCACCGAGCGTGATCAAACGGCCGACCGGCATTTTTCCCGGCGGATAAGTTTTCCAATTGCCGCCGCCTGCCGTCGACGCGAGCAAATTATCCGGCGCGCTTGCCGAAGGTGACGGCGAAGCGGGCGGCGCGGGAGGCGAAGCCGCGGCAACGACCGGCGGCGTTGTGGCCGCGGGCGACGGAGTTGGTTTCGGAACGGGCGAATTCTGTACGACCATGGTCGGCGTTCGCGCCGGCGTGGGCGAAGGAGTCGGCGTAGCTTTCTGGTTCTTCTTGTTTCCCTTCGTCGGCTTGCTCGGGGTTGGCGGCGGTGGCGTCGGCGTGACGACTACGACTTTCGGCGTTTCCACCGGAGCGGCTTGCTCGACGCGGATCAATTCATTCGTGGCAGGTGGCGGCGGAGTCGGCGCGATGCCAGCCACTGCTTCGGTGGTTTTCGGCGTGGTTCGCTCGCGATAAGCGGCGTATTGCGTTTCGACGTTCTTGCGCTCGTCGTCTTTGAATAACGGCCAGCCGGCCTCGAGATTGAGATCGAGCGGCGGCTCGAGCGTGAAGGTGCCAGGCCCGCGCGTGACCGTGTAACTACCGTAGAGGAGCGGCATGGAAGTAATCAGGATGCGGCCATCGGATAAACGCTCGGCATGGACGACCGCGGAAAGATCATGCGTCCGCTCAAGCTTGATCTCGAGGCCGGTGACGAGCGTTTGTTTCATCAGCGGCAACGCCTGCGGATCGGCCGGGTAAACGTGTTCCATCAGGAGCTCGCCGTGATCGACCGCATTCGTGAGCGCCACCATGCCGGAGAGAAACACGTCGTTAGGCGTAAGCTCGCGGGCCTGCATGATGTTGAAACGGCCGACGACGTACGTCACGAGGCCGCGGACCTGCTGGAAATTGCGAATGTAATTGCGCACCAGCTCAGCGTTCACTTTCGCCAGCTCAGTGGGACTCATCGCGATGTAACGATCGTAGAGCTGCTTCGAAGTGAGGAATTCGCCGGCGGGCGCGGCGGTTAATTCAAACCGCTTCGCCGGCTCGATCTTGTGGAGCTTCTTGAGAATCCGATAGCTCTGCGGTCGCTCGGGTTGCCAGAAAATGTAAAAACTCCCGAGCCACGCCGCGAACGCGAACCCGGTGAGAAGAAGAATCGCGACCGCCCAGCCGAAGAAGTTCGATTTCTTTCGCCGCGACCGTCCGTAGCTGTGGGCTGGTTCGTAACGAAAATAATCGCGAGCCATCTAAAGGCGCCGGCGTGGGGAACGATTTGTTTTCAAGCAGGACGCGCTGCTTCGAAAGAGGTGCCGCATCCGCACGTCCGGGCTGCGTTTGGATTCTCGATGTGAAAACCGGCGCCGGTGAGTCCGTCGCGATAGTCGAGGGTGGCGCCGCGCAGATAATCCGCGCTCTCGGTGTCGACAAAAAATTCCACGCCATCGCGCGCGACGATTTCGTCTCCCGGCTTGCGGTCGCCGAGCGACATTTCGTATTGGAGCCCCGAGCAGCCGCCCTTCGCAATCCCGACGCGCAGGCCCTTGCCTTCGGCTTCGGGGCGCGATTCAAGCAGCGTGCGTAACTGGCGGGCAGCGTTCTCCGTCACGGTAATCATCTATGTGGCGAAACTATCGTTTTCCTTCGCAATCGCAAATCGCCAACTTAAAATCGGAACGAGATGAGCCGCATTCGCCTGTTGCCGGAAATTCTCGCCAGCCAGGTGGCGGCGGGCGAAGTGATCGAGCGGCCGGCTTCGGTCGTGAAGGAGCTGGTCGAAAACAGCATCGACGCCGGCGCGCGCAAGATCGAGGTCAGCATCCGGCGCGGCGGTATTTCTCTCATTCGCGTTGTCGACGACGGCTGCGGGATGGATCGCGACGATGCGTTGCTTTCCCTCGAGCGGCACGCCACGAGCAAAATCCGAACGGCCGCCGATCTGGCAGCGATCGCGACGCTGGGGTTTCGCGGCGAAGCGCTGCCGAGCATCGCGAGCGTTTCGCGTTTTCGGCTGACGACGCGCGAGCCGGATGCAGTCGCGGGCACGGAGATCATCGTGGCCGGAGGGAAAATCGAAACGGTCCGCGACGGCGGCGAAGCGCCCGGGACTCAAATCGAGGTGCGCTCGATCTTCTACAATTTGCCGGCCCGCCGGAAATTCTTGCGCTCGGAAAATACGGAGAGCCGCAATCTCGAACACCAACTTCATCTTCAGGCTACAGGCCATCCGGAAATTGCGTTCGTGTTCGTCCGGGATGAGCGGGTCGCTTTTCAACTCCCGGCCGCGCCGAGTCTGGCGGATCGGATTCGTGACCTTCACGGCAAAGAGCTAGTCGATCGCCTGCTGGCCGTCGAAGAACGGAACGATTCGACGGTGCGGATCCGGGGGCTGATCGGCCAGGCGGGCGTGAGCCGGCAAACCCGCGCGCAACAGCTGGTGTTCGTGAACGGACGTGCCGTCGAAAACGCCGTGCTCACCGCCGCGCTGCGCGAAGGTTATCACACGGCGCTGATGAAAGGTCAGTTCCCGGTGACGTTTTTGTTTGTCGATCTCGATCCGGGCGCTGTGGATGTGAACGTGCACCCGGCGAAACGCGAAGTGCGTTTTCGCGATCCGAACGGCGTGCGGGAAGCGATCGTCGGCGCGGTTCGTCGAACGCTCGAAAGCGGGCGGCACCAATGGCAGCAACAATTCCGTGCGCCGGCCGTTCCTGTAGCCGGGATCGCTGATCCCGGCCCGGTAACGGCACCAGCGCCGGTTTCGATCGAGCCGGGATCAACGATCCCGGCTACAACGGAGGCGCTTCCATCACTTCACGTCCAGCCTAACGAGTCGTTGGTTTCGCATTGGGAGCCGCCGCCCTCGGCCGCGGCCACGTCGCGTTCGCAGCAATTTCAGATCATCGGCGTTCTCAACAAGCTCTACGTGTTGATGGAAAACCAGGATGGCCTGGTGCTGGTCGATCAACACGCGGCCCACGAACGGATCCTGTTCGAAGAGTTGCGCCGGCGGATGGAAGAACAGGGCGTGCCGTCGCAGCGCCTCCTCCTGGCGCAAACTTTCGAGCTGGCGCCGCGCGATGCGGAATGGGTGGAACGCAACGCAGCCACGCTCCAAAAAATGGGAATCGGAATCGAGCCCTTCGGCCAGAACGCATTCAAGATCGACAGCCTGCCGACATTTCTCGACGTCGCCGACCCGGTCACGTTCATGCGCAAGGTGATTGATGGATTGAAGAGCGCGAGCAACGGCAGCTCCGCCATGCGGCTGGGCGAAGAAATGATCGCGAAGACCGTTTGCCGTCATGCCGTGAAGGCGAACGACCCGCTGCGTTACCTGGAAGTGGAAAAACTCGTCACCGATCTGCTCCAGTGCGATCTGCCCTATTGCTGTCCCCACGGACGGCCGACGATGATCCAGATTTCTCTTACGGAACTGGAAAAAAAATTCGGGCGCAAAGTCTAACGGTGAGTTTAACGTCGCCAAGTTCCATGGAAAAAACCGCGCTCATTACCGGAATCACCGGACAGGACGGTTCGTATCTGGCCGAGCTGTTGCTGGAAAAAGGATACGCGGTCCACGGAGTCGTCCGGCGAACAAGCAATCTGCTGCGGTCGCGCATCGAGCATTTGCGGAACGACGAGAATGTTTACGGCAAATCGCTTTTTCTTCATTACGGCGACCTGTCGGACGTAACGACGTTGCGCCGGATTTTTTCCACGGTTCAACCCGACGAGCTTTATCATCTCGCCGGGCAAAGCCACGTCGGTTTGAGTTTCGAAATTCCGGAGTCCACCTGCGAGGAGGCGGGAATGGCGACGCTCCACCTGCTCGAGATCGTCCGCGACCAGCCGCGTCCCGTGAAATTCTATCACGCCTCGAGCTCGGAGA
>DATILK010000297.1:0-1673 GCA_035476555.1 Chthoniobacterales bacterium
ACGCGCAAGTCATCGTGATTCTAGGTCTGCTTGGCGGATTCCTCACGCCGGTGTTGCTCTCGACTGGAGTCGATAATCCCACCGCGTTCTTTGGTTACATCGCCGTGCTCAACATCGGCGTCGCTGCCGTCGCGTTGCGAAAACGCTGGGATTACCTCGTCCTCATCGCCGCCGCTGGCACCATCATCATGGAATTTGCGTGGGCCGATAAATTTTTCGTGATCGGCAAACGGAACATCTCTTTCGCGATTTTCATCGGATTCGAAGCGCAATTCCTCGCCATCTATGCCTGGGCGCGGCGACTTCATCCCCCGGCGAAGTGGACGGCGCGTGCGGCGATGGCGCTCTGCCTGGCTGCGTTGGCCTGGGGATTCTGTCTCCTGAGTTATCAGGCCCTCGGTTTCCATCCCGTGTTTCTCTTCCCCTACATCTTTGTCGCGGAAGCCGGTCTGCTCGGTCTCGCCCTGCTTCACTCCAAACGTGACCTTCTCGTCCCGCTCGCTGGCGGAATCGTTTTTGTTTTTCTCGGGATCTGGACGGCGAGCTATTTAATCCCCTCGTTGCTTTGGTGGGCCCTCGGCGGCTACGTCGTCTTTTCGATCCTTCATGCCGGCTTCGCGGTCTGGCCGACGCCGATGGCAGCCGCCGGCAAAAAATCGCCGTGGCCGAATTATTTGCCGCTTTTGCCGCTCGTCCTGATTTGGATCTGCGTTTCGAAAAATGAAACGTCATCCGCAGTCTGGCTCTGTCTGCTGGTTCTCGATTTTGTCGTGGTCGGCGTTGCGCTGGTTCGTCGATCGCTGCTCGCTATCGCCGCCGCCGTTATCCTGACGTTCTTTTCCGCGCTTCTTTGGATCGCGATCGGGCCGACCGATATCGATCTTCCCAGCTTCCTCGTTGTCGCCGCAGGCTCCGGCGTTTTCTTTTTCTCGGCATCGTTCTTCGCCGCCCAACGCTTCTTCCCCGATTCGCCGCATGCGCGCCGCAACATTCCCGCGCTCGCCGTCTCGCTTCCGTTTGTCCTGATCATGATGGCGATGACGAAATTGTCGGCGGCAAATCCGACGCCGTACTTCATCACTACGTTTGTTCTCTGCGTTCTGTTGCTCGGCCTCGCCGTCATTGCCCGCACGAGCTGGATTGCGCTTATCGCGCTCATTTTCAGCTGGCTCGTCCAATGCGAATGGCAGGGATCTCCGCTCTTCAACGCCAGTTACGCCACGCTCGCGCTCGGATGGCAGATTGCGTTCTTCCTCATCTTTTTCGCGTTTCCGTTTTTCACTTCGGAAGAACGAAAGGTGTTGCCGTGGTCGATCGGCGCGCTCGCCGGCCCGCTCCAGTTCGCCCTGATCTACGACACTATTACGAAGGCGTTTCCAAGTTTGCGAAACGGCCTGGCTCCCGCTGTCTTCGTTGTTCCGTACGTCGTCGCCGTTTTCTTTGTCGTCCGGAAACGCCAGGCCGATCCCAGTACCGGCGACGCGCGGCTTGCCTGGCAAGGGGCCGCGGCGCTGTTCTTCATTACGCTGATCTTCCCGATCCAATTCGATCGCGAATGGATCACGCTCGGCTGGGCGCTTGAGGGCCTTGCCTTGATTTGGCTTTTCCGGGTCGTGCCGAGCCGCGGGCTGCGTTACGTCGGTGTTGGTCTGCTTTGTCTCGCTTTCGTCCGG
>DATILK010000298.1:0-3007 GCA_035476555.1 Chthoniobacterales bacterium
TCCACGGATTCGAGTTCCGGCATCATGGCTTCGCGGACCGGCACGATTTCGTGAAAGCTTTGGTAAAGCGCGGGACGAATCAGGTCGTTCATCCCGGCATCGACGATCACGAATTTCTTGTTCTCGGTTTTTTTGAGGTAACGGACGCGCGTCAGGAGCACGCCGGCGTTGCCGACCAGAAACCGGCCGGGCTCGAGCAGCACTCGCAAACCCAGTTCACGCAGCGGCGGAACAATCGCCTTCGCGTAATCGGCGACGCTGAACGCGGATTCTTCGCCGCCGTGGTCGTGCCACCATTTTCCGGAGCCGCTTTCCAGCGCGCGACGGTAAATGATTCCCATGCCGCCGCCGATGCTGAAGAACTCGAGCGCGTGTTTCCGTTTTATTTCGGCGATCAACGGCACGACTTTCGCGATCGCTTCCGCGAACGGCCTGGCGGCCGTGATCTGCGAGCCGATATGCATTTGGATCCCGCGAATCCGAATGTTCGCGAGCTGCGCGGCCTTTTCATAAACCGCGGCGACGCGATGCAGTGCGATACCGAATTTGTTTTCGCTGCGCCCAGTCGAAATGTAGCGATGCGTGCTCGCGTCGACATCCGGATTTACGCGAAGAGCGATCGGCGCACGAACACCCTTGTCGCGCGCGATGCGGTCGATCCATTCCAATTCCGCTTCGCTCTCGACGTTGAAACTGAAAACACCTTCATCGAGCGCGTACTCGATTTCCTCCCGCGATTTTCCTACGCCGGCGAAAGTGCATTTGTCCGCGGCGCCACCGGCTTTCAACACGCGAAACAATTCGCCGCCGGAAACGATGTCGAATCCGGCGCCGGCCTCGACCAGCAGTTTAAGGATCGCGCCGTTCGAGTTCGCTTTGACGGCGTAACACATCAGGTGATCGAGTGGTGTGAGAGCGGCTTCGAGGCGGCAATAGTGATCGAGGATTGTGCCGGCGCTGTAAACGTAGAGCGGCGTGCCGAAGTCGTTGGCCGCTTTCTGAAGCGCAACGTCTTCGCAGAACAGCTCGCCCTCGCGGTAATGAAACGAATGCATCCCGTCCTACGAAGCCGAAGCTTCTCGCGGACGCAACAACGCAATCAACGCGGCGAGAATAAGCAGCGCCCCGAACGTGCAGACGATGGCTGCGCCCGAAGGGAAATCACCCCAGAACGAAATGAACAATCCGGCGATCCCGCCCAGGAGCGAGATTCCCCAACCGATCAGAAGCCGAATGGAAATGCGGCGGGCCAACGTCACGGCGCATACGGCCGGCACGATCAGGTAACTGAAAACCAGAAGCACGCCGGCGACACGAACGAAGATCGTGACCACGATGCCGAAAGTCGCGTAGAAGAAAAAATCCCACCAGCGCACGCGCCAGCCGCGTTGATACGCTTCCTCGCGGTTGAACGAGACGAGCAGGAAGTTTTTTCGAAAGAGGAAATGCACGATTCCGACCACGATGAAAACGGCGAAGCATTTCCAAACTTCGAGGGCGCTGACGACCGTGATATCGCCGACCAGCATATTGCGGATTTCTTCGTTGCCATGCGCCGAACGGCTGAGCAGTAAGATCGCTGCTGCTGCGGCGACAACGTAGGCAATACCGATGACGGCTTCCTGCGGCACCTGGCTGGCGCGTTTGCCGCTCACGGAAAAAATCGCAGCGCCGAGCAAGGTCACGGCCAGGCCCATCGCGTACGAGATGGCGCTCTCCGGTTCGTAACCGAGCAGCACGCCGACGCAGATGCCGAGCGACGCCATTTGAGCCATGGCGATGTCGATGAAAATGATCCCGCGTTGAACGACGTGGAGGCCGAGATAAACGAGCAACCACGGAAGGAGGACGCAGGCCACGCTCGGCCAGAACATTATTTCAAACATATTATTTTAGAGCGGCGCTCAGGTTGGCGACGAGCTTGTCGATGAGCTTCACGTACGAATCCGTTCCCGGCAGCCCACCGGGATATTGAGCGAAGTCGACCACTTTCGCGCCGGTCGAGCTCGCGACTTTCTCGGCGATTTTTCTATCGTGGAACGGCTCGACGATGATTGCTTTGATCTTCTGCGCTTTAATTTTCTCGATCACTTCCGCGAGATGCGACGGCGACGGCGGGATGCCGGGTTTCGGCTCGAGAAAGGTGTCGATGTTCAACCCAAACCGGTGGCCGAAGTACGGCCAGGAATCGTGATAAGCGACGATGCTCTGTCCCTTGAACGGGAGCATGGCCGCGCCCCATTCCTGGAGCTTCGCGTTGATGGTCGCTTCAAACTTTTTGTAGTTCGCGTCGTAGGCGGCGGCGTTCGGCGCGTCTATCGCGCTGAATGCCTGCGCGATGTGTTGCGCGACCGTCTTCGCGATGATCGGGTCGACCACGAAATGCGGATTGCCGAGGGCGTGAACGTCGCCGGCTGCGCGGGTGGCGCTGGTCGGCACGTTCATTAACCGGATACCTTGCGACGCCTCAACGCGGCCAGGCTTACCGACGTCGATCTTCGGATTGCGCGCGTTTTGGAGGAGCGGCGGCAGCCAGCCGATTTCCAGCTCGGCGCCGCCGTCGATCAGCACGTCGGCATCGCGTAGTTGGACGACGAAGCTCGGACGGGCATCGACGAAGTGAGAATCTTCGGTCGGTTTTGCGAGGACGCTCACATCGATTTTATCGCCGCCGACTTCGCGGGCGAGCGAACCGAGATCAGGCAACGTGGCGACGACTTTCAGCTTCGCTTGAGCACTGAAAGCGACGCCGAGAATTACAGAAACAGTTAACAGGATTTTTTTCATTTTTAGAATTTGTGGGCGCCGTGAGCGCCAAGGATGAACTCGAACTGGAGAAAAACAGAATCGGCTTCGCGACTAGCGAGGAAATCGTTTTCCTCGAGAAAATCGTGGTTGTATTGGAGCCGGATCTTGGAGAATTCCGTCGGATACCACGTCAGGTCGGCGGAAATACGCGAGCGAGATTGCCGCGTCTCGTCGGCGGTGACGGCCGATTCCTGCATGT
>DATILK010000299.1:0-4567 GCA_035476555.1 Chthoniobacterales bacterium
CCAAGGGCGGCCTTTTTTACGAAATGCTCGCCGCCCAGCCGCCCGGCACCTCGGACACGTCCCGCATCGCAACCGACCACATCAATAATCCGAACGCGATCAACCCGATCTTTCTCTTGGCCGAGCGCGAACGGATCGCGACCGTCGAAAAATTAGCCGGCGGCACCCTGGCGCTGCCCGGTACGAAAGAAGAAATGCCGGTCGCGCATATTTTGAAAGATGGCGCGGATTCGATCGGCGTCCCGGGCGCCACCATCCGGGTTTTTGTGAATATCGGCATGTTCTCCGAGTATTGGCTGACCCGCCATAACCGGTTGATCGGGCTCAAGCCGCAGGAGCCCTTCGAGATCTCGTACGCGCGTGCGAACTCAGTGTTCTGGCTCGCGACGGAAGAGCGTCTCGCCAACATCGCGGCCTTCTTTCGAAAGCTGAAACCGTATCATCTCGCGGATGCTCCGGGCGGCGCCGATCTGATCAGTCACGACGAAACCGTGATGGCGCGTGGCAAAATGGTTTTCGCGGAAAGCTGCGCCAGTTGTCACTCGAGCAAACAGCCGCCTGGCGCCATCGATCCGCAAAGCGCCGACGGAATCGCCTGGTTTCGCGCCGAAGTAATGAAGCCGGACTTTCTCGAGAACAATTTCCTTTCGAATGAAAAGCGTTACCCGGTGAGTCTGATCAAGACCAACGCAGCGCGCGCCCTCGGGACGAACGCCAAAGCCGGCCACGTCTGGGACAATTTCTCTTCCCAGACTTACAAGGAACTTTCGCCCGTCGACACGCTCGAGTTTTACAATCCGTGGGATGAAAACACGCCGATCAAATTTCGGCCGAAAGACCGCGATGTCGGGCCGGGATATTATCGGACCCCATCGCTGGTCAGCCTCTGGAGTTCGGCGCCGTTCTTCCACAACAACATGCTGGGCACATTCACCGGCGATCCGTCGGTAGCAGGAAGGCTTAGCGCCTTCAACGACGCCGCGGAAAAATTACTCTGGCGCGAGAAACGCCTCGGGAAGGATTCGATCTGGCGCACCCAGGATGATTGTGGGCTGCACCTCCGCAAAGAATTTGTCCCTGAGCCGTTGCGCGTGCTCGCGGACGACGACGGTTACATCAACCTCGCTTTCATTCCCAAAGGGACTCCGATCAATCTGATCGCGAATCTGCAGCCGACTCCACTCGAAGCGCCGCTTCTTCTCGCGAAGGCGAAGGCGGCCTTCTTGAAAATTCATCGCGATAATCTTTCCGGAGACGCAGCCAAGGAAGAATTGCGCAAGCTCGTGCCGGACCTGTTGAAAGTGAACAACGCGCCGGATTTCATCGAAGACGAAGGCCATTACTTCGGCAACGATCTGCCCGATAGCGATAAGCGGGCGCTGATCGAATTCCTCAAGACTTTCTAGGTCACAACAAAACCCCAAACCACAACTCGCGTCCTATGCCAGACACCAATACCAATCCCATTACCGACCCGTCCCAGTTCCTCCACATGTCCGACGAACAACTCGACGATCTCTTTCGCAAGAGTCCGCCGGGCGAGATCCCGCAAGGCGAAGGTGAAGGCACCGCCATCATCAAACCGGGCTCGGACATTTCCGACGACATCGCGCGCTTCGTTCATCTCTTTACCTGGAAAGGCAAAGTGTTCGATCCCGCCACCGGAACTCTGCGAAATAAAATCCTGCCGCTCGGCCACAAGGCGATCGTCGCCAAGGTCTATAAAGAGGAGAGCTGGTTCGATCAGCGGCCGTGCATCGTGCTCGATTATTCCAAAACCTCGCTCGTCGCGAAATGGATCCGGGACGAGATCCGCGAAGTCGCGCCGGGAATTTATCTCGGCATCGTTTATTGGGGGAAAAAGAAGCTGATTCATTTCGCGCTGAAATTTCCGGCCGGCGGCTGATTGAGTTTTTCGGTCATGCCCGACGGCGCCGAAACGATTGGAGTGAAATCTGCGGGCGGCGGAAACGCTGCGCCGCCGGTGCGGTTGAACGTCGATCGCCCAATCCCGCGAGCAAACACCGGCTCCGCCCTGCTGAACCTGATCGCGAATGTCTCGACAAAGCTTCTTCAATTCGAGCGCCGGTTCGATCCCTTTTTCCGGCCGGCCTTCGACGCGCTGCTCCAGGATCCGCTGGCCCGGTTCGTGACGTGGCTGATCAACCGGAAACGGCCTAACGAACACTTAAAGATCGCCGAAGAAAAACTTCTCCCTGGCGAAGAAGAGTTTCTCGACTCCATCATCTCGAGTTTTGAGAAGCAGATGCGTGGGCTCTGGAAACCGGGCGCCTATGAACGCGGAGGCAACACCAAAACTCACGGCATCGTTCGCGGCGAATTTATCGTGCACGACAATTTGCCGGCGCAATTTCGCCACGGCATTTACGCGGAGCCGCACACCTATCGCGCCTGGGTTCGTTTTTCCGGGCCCGGCCCCTACATCACGCCGGACATCGACGACCCGGGGTTCTTCAGCATCAGCATTAAGCTCATGGGCGTTCCCGGCCCGAAGCTGATGGAGGAAGAAAAATTCACCGTCGACATGTTTGGCGTCTGCACCGCGACGTTCGTGACCCCCGATACGAAAGCGAACGCGCAACTGCAACGGGAGAGCGTCAAAAACGCGGCCATCTTTTACTTCCTCAATTTCCATCGGCCTCACCTGCTCGATCTCATCATGCAATCGCTCTTTATGAAAACGCAGACGAGCCCGTTCGAGGCGCCGTACTTCAGCTGCGTGCCGTATCTCCTCGGCGAAGGCCAGGCGATGCAATACTCGGTCTGGCCGAAATTAAAAAGACGTTCGCGCGTCCCGCGGCTGCCGTTCCGGCCGCCGGACGATTACTTGCGGCAGGCGATGGTCGCGGCGCTCACCGCGGGCGACGTTGAGTTCGATATCCGGCTCCAGTTGCAAACCGATTCGCACCTGATGCCGATCGAAAACAACGCGGTGCTCTGGCCGGAGAAACTCTCGCCACGGGTGACGGTGGCCACGCTGCGTTTACCGCGACAACAATTCGATTCCCCGGCCCAATTGGATTTCGCGAAAAAGCTTTCTTACAACCCGTGGCACACCATCGCCGAGCATCGCCCGCTCGGGAATCAAAGCCGCGCCCGGCATCGCATGTACTACACGCTCTCCAAACTTCGCCACGACATGAATGCCGTGCCGCATTACGAGCCGACCGGCGACGAAGTTTTCTAGCGCTTCTCATGACTCCGCAGGCGAACTTCATGGTCCTGGCGCCGATCGATCCTGCGCAGGAAAAAAAACTGCACGCGTTACTGGACTCGATGAACGTCGATCTCGGCCGGGTCGACCCGAACAACGCGCTGATTCCATTCGCCACGCTCGAGAACGTTCATTTCGCGCGCTTGCTCATTCTTCAGGACAACGCGCTTCTCGATACGCGCGCTTACGGCGGCGGGCCCGTTCCGGTTTACCCGCTTTACCTGGCGTTCCTCGGCGACATCGACGGCGACGTGGACGCGTTTTTCAAGCAGCTGGTCGCGCGCGCGGGCGAGGGTCTCCGACAAATCTTTTCGTGTTGTCTCGGATTCACCGGCAGCATCGATCTCGCGAGCTGGATGCGGTGCCGGAACGCGTCGGCCATCGCGGTTTATGTGAATTGGCGCGGACGCACGGCCCTTCAGATTCGCGAAGAAGCAGGGCTCCGGGAAGCGCTGGAAAAATATCTGGCGGAAAACGCCGACGCCGTTCGCCAACTCGGGCTGCGGGAAGTGCACGCGCGTTTGAGAAAATTTGTGGCGCAGGAAATGGCCGCGGATCGTCTCAAGCTCACCCCGGAACAGCCGACTCCTCTCGGCTGGTGGATCGCAAACGCGCTCCACTTGATCGGTCTGCCGTTGCTCGGTCTGCTTCTGTTGCCGTTGCTCATTCTCACGGCGCCGATCTACCTGATCTGCCTGCGACGCCTGGAAAAAACCGATCCCGAGCTGTGCTGGCGGGTGGACCCGGACTATTCCGAAATGCTCGCTGACGCCGAGGATCACTACGTTACCAATCAATTCACGGCCATGGGCAGCGTGAAGCCGGGCCTTCTGCGCCGGCTCACTTTGAGCGGCGTGCTCACGGTGGTGAATTACGCCGCTCGTCATTTTGTCCTCCACGGCCGGCTTGGCCGGATTCGCACTATTCATTTCGCGCGCTGGGTCTACCTCGACGGCAAAAAGCGGATGGTCTTTTTCAGCAACTACGACGGCACCGTTGAAAGTTACATGGACGACTTCATCAATAAGACCGGGTTCGGTTTGAACGCGGTCTTCAGCAACGGGATCGGATATCCGCGCACCAACTGGCTCGTCCGCGACGGCTGCCAGGACGAACAGAAATATAAGGACTTCCTTCGCCGCCACACCTTGCCGAGTCAGGTTTGGTACAAAGCTTATCTCGGCCTGACTGCGATCGATTTGGAACGAAACACGCGCATTCGGCAGGGCCTCGAGTCGCCGTCGATGAACACGGACGCGCTCCGCGAATGGGTCGCATTACTATGAACAACACCGCCGTCGATTTCTCCGATGTCCAGGGCCTCGTGCGTTT
>DATILK010000300.1:0-6007 GCA_035476555.1 Chthoniobacterales bacterium
CCTCTTCTGTAGCCGCTTCGCTATGCGAAGCGCCCGGGCCGTATCACGCATCCCCTGCCGCGTTGCGCCGCCCACAGGGCGGCGGCTACAGAAGAGCCAACGTCTTGAGCAGCTCACCGCGAGAAGACGGCAGGCGCCCGAAGAGATTCGCCAGCGCGAGCGCCGGATTACTCTTCAACATTTTCGTGTCGTGGACGCCGGCGATTCGAGCGAGCTCGGTCTCGAAATGCATCACGGCGCGAAGATCCGGATCGTTCTTATTCAAATAAGCGAACGCGCGCCGCAGCAACGAAAACAGTTCCGGCTCGTGGTGATCGGATTCGGTGCAGAGCTCGATCAGTTCGACGAAATAGGAAGCGGCCTGGGTGCGGCGGAGGTTTTCCCGAATGCCGGCGAATGGATTTTTCAAGGCGACTTCGGTGAGCGAATGCAAATTCGACTTCCGGCTGCGCGCGATCTGGATCTCCGCTTCGAAAAATAAATCCAGTTTTCCCGCAAACGGACTCTTCGCGCGACGGGCGCCTTTGGCCGCGGTTTGAATGCAGCCTAACGACTCCGTGCACCACGAGACGATCAGGCTCGTGTCGCTGAGCTTGCGTTTCCGCAACAGGATGGCCGTTGTGCTTTCCATTCAAATTATTACGTACTGCAGCCGCGGCGCTCTGTCGCCGCGTTCCGTTTCGCGCGGCGACAGCGTTAGTCCCACTTCTTCAATTTTGGCCAGCGCGCTGGCAGCGTCGTGTTCAGTTCGCGGCAAAGAAAAATGTCGAACTGCTCGTCGCGGCGCGAATACGGATGATCGGTGCGGCCAACGGCCTCGACGCTGGCGAAATGTTTGCGGTCACCTTTGCCGTCGCTGCCAAGAACGATCACGCTTTCGCCCGTGTAATCGCGTGGCCCCCAAAGCCAGTAGCTTTGATGATTGCAGATCGATTTTGGAAGACCGTATTTCTTGCCGAAGAAATCAATCGCGCCGGCTTCGCCGTAATTATTCGCGAAGATGGCGGTCTTCGCGCGTTGTTCGGGCGGAAGCGCATTGTAGATTTCGCCGACTTTGCGCGCCATTTCCTCCCAGCCAAATTCATCCGCGAAATGTTGGGGCAAAGGCCCGGTCGGCTGGTTCTCGGCTTTGAGCGGCGCGATCCCGAGCGCTTTCTGATACGCGACATAATTTTCCGGCGACAACACCGGCACGGCGAGCGGCGCGAGAAGACAGGTAATGAGAATAATCGCGGCGGCATAAACCGGCCGGGTCCATTTCAACTTTTCGCGGCTGACGTTTTCGAACGCGACAGCGCCGGCCGCGAAGAGCATCGGATACGCGGGAGCCACGTAATAATTTTTTACCTTCAAGACAATGAACGCGACCAGCAGCAACGCGTAGATCCAGCCCAGGATAAGAAATCGTCGGCCGAGATTGGCGCAGCAAAGCCAGACAAGTCCTCCGGCCCACAGAGGAAAAAGAATGGGATTCACCAGCATCACCTGGTCGAGGATGAAGGCGATGGGGCCGCGGACGACATCGCGATGGCCGCTGCGAATGTTGTGCATCAATTCGAGGAACGGGAAATTGTGGCGCGCCATCCAGATGAAGTTCGGCAGAAAAATCAGGAGCGAGCAAAGTGCGCCGAGCCAGATCCATTTGCTGGCGAGAAACCGGCGCTCCCGCGTGAGCAATAGCGCGGCGACCAGCGCGAAGGCGAAAAAGGCCGTGCTGTATTTGTTTTCCATTCCGACGCCGATGAGCACGCCGAACCAAAGCCAGTAACGCGGCTCATTGCGATCGATTGCGCGCACGACACACCGCGCGCAGGCGAGCCAGATCAGAGGCTCGAACGCGTTCATCGTGAGCCAATGATGCATCAACAAAAAGACCGGCGTCGCGAAAGTAGCGAGGGCAGCGAGCGCCTGCGCGAACGCGCCGCCGCCGAGATCACGCGCGAGTTTCCCGGTTAACCAAACCGTCGCCGCGCCGGCGAGAGCAGGAATTAACCGCAAACCGAGAAGCGATTCGCCGAAAACGTGGCGCGCGAACCAGGTGACGAGCCCAATCAAGGGCGGCTGATCGACATAGCCCGCGTCAAGATGCTCGGAGCAGGCCAGGTAATAGAGTTCGTCGCGAAAGAGGCCGTAGCGATTCGCGATGAGGAGATGAAAGACGAGATTCGCGGCCGCGATCGCCAGCACGAGCGCGGGCCCGCGTGAACTGCGGACGGCCGAATTCAATCGCCGCTCCGCCGAAGATTAATAGTCGCCGGAGTTTTGCCGGCCCGAAACATCGACGCGCCGTAGCAAACCGCGGCGCTGCCCTCGCGCGCGAAACGAATCTTCTTCAAGCTGGAATCCCAGCGCTCGAGGTAACTGCAGTTCGCGGTTTTTTTCGAATCGGGAATCGGAACGTAACGGTTGTAGGTCATGGAGAGAAACGCGCCGTCGCCCGCCAAGGGAAAGGGCGCGGCCCAGTTCGGCGAGAGCCGAACGAAACGACGACTCGTTAGGTCGAGCGCGTAATCCGTGTCGCCGTCGGTGCTGTTGAGATGCACGCCGAAAAAGGCGAGACGCAGCGGGCCATCGAAAAGGAAGCGCGTATCCTTGCTGCCTTGCAACAATAGTTGCTCGACCGCGCCTTCGAAGCCGGGGATCTTCGGAAACTCCGTCGACTTTTTCGATTTCAAATCGCGCAAGACGTAATGCTTGCCATGCTCGGGACCGTTGACGGAATCGTTTTCGTCGCCCTTCACTTCCTTCAGGACCAGCTCGACCGAGCCGTCCGGCGCGCGAAATCGTTGCGTTCGTTCACCGAAGGCCGGCGCGCTTTCATCGTCGCCCGATCCTTCCATTTCCGGCCACGCAAAAAAAGGCGACGTCTTCGTGGTCGAATACCATTCCGGCTCCGCATCGAGTTGCTTCAAAGCGCCGCTCTTCGGCTCGACACTCCAATACTCGAATTTATTTTCGGCGATTTCGCGGGTGAACACGATCGTCTCGCCATCCGCGGCGAACATCGGGTCGAGGTCCTGTCCGCGTTCTTCTTTCGTTAGCTGGCGCAGAAGCGTTCCGTCTTCGCGATACAGAAAAAGATGCGCGTGGCTTTCGCCCTGGGCCTGAAGATAACGGATAGCGACGACAATCTCGGAAGCGGCATTCGCCGCGGCTGCGCCCATCAGGAACACCAATGCTATCGCGACGATGCGAACCATGGCGACGATTTGCCGAAACTTGCGGCGCTTGTCAATCAGCGGTTGCCGATATGGAGCGCGCGCTTCTCGACGCTGAGGGCGGCTTCTTTGACCGCTTCGCTTAAGGTCGGGTGCGCGTGAACGGTGCGGCCGAGATCTTCCGAGCTGCCGCCGAATTCCATTACCGCGACGGTCTCCGCGATTAACTCCGACGCCGCATGCGACAGAATGTGCGCGCCCAAAATGCGATCGGTCTCCGCGTCCGCGATGAACTTGACCACGCCTTCGTAATCTTCGTTCGCGACGGCGCGGCCATTGGCGCGGAACGGGAATTTGCCGACGCGGACATTTTTCCCCTGCTCTTTCGCCATGTCCTCGGTCAATCCGACGCCAGCCAGCTCCGGGTTCGTGTAGATGATTCCCGGGATGACTTCGTAATTCACGTGGCCACCTTTGCCGGCGATCATCTCGACACACGCGATCCCTTCTTCTTCCGCTTTGTGCGCCAGCATCGGGCCTGCGATGACATCGCCGATCGCGTAGATGCCCTCGACGTTCGTCCGGAAATGGTCGTCGACTTTGATCCGGCCGCGATCGTCCATCGCGACTTTGACGCCGTCGCCGAACACGCCTTTGGCAAATGCGCGCCGGCCGACGGAGACGAGCACCTTGTCGGCTTCGAACTTTAATTCTTCGGCTCCCTTCGTCGCGGTCGCCACGGCACGTCCGTTCTCGACTTTCACCGAGCTGACTTTCGTTTCGAGATGGAACGCCATGCCTTGAGCGGTCAGCGATTTCTGAAGCATGTTCGACAGCTCGAGATCGAACCCGAGCGCGATCCGCGGCAAAAATTCCAGCACGATCACTTCCGAACCGAGCCGGCTCCAGACCGATCCGAGCTCGAGGCCGATCGCGCCGCCGCCGATGACGAGCAGTTTCTCCGGCGCTTTCTCGAAGCTGAGCGCTTCCGTGCTGCTGACAATGACGCTGCCGTCGAATTTCATGTTCGCCAGCTCCACCGGCACGCTACCCGTGGCGATGACGACGTTCTTCGTCTCGATCTCCTGCGAATCGCCTTCGTTGGGCTTGATGGAAACGCGGCCGGGAGCGGTCACGGTTCCCAACCCCTGGAACGTGGTGATCTTGTTTCCTTTCATCAGCATTTTCACGCCGCTGTTCATGGTCTTCACGACCTTGTCTTTTCGCGCGAGCATCTTCGGGAGATCGAGCCCGACGGTTTCCAGCACGACGCCGTGCTTGCCCGCTTCCTTTTTCGCGAAGACGTAATGATCGCTCGAAGTAAGAAGCGCCTTGCTCGGGATACAGCCGATGTTGAGACAGGTCCCGCCCAGGTCCTTGTCCTTTTCGACGATGGCGGTTTTTAGGCCGAGCTGGGCAGCGCGAATCGCGGCGACATAACCTCCCGGTCCCGAGCCAATGATGACGACATCAAATTTTTCCATGGTGTGAGATGAACAACTTCCATGCGCCGGATGGCCTGTCCACCAGCGGGCAGAGTTCCGCTGCGACCGATCAATTCAGCGCGTAAACTTCAACTACTGCAATTCCCGTCGTGTCGTTCACACCGCGAACGATGGCGGTGTAGGTGGCGTTAGCGGAAAGCGTTTCGATGAGCGCCGATTCGAGGTCGTTTGCCGGCGCCAGGCCCGACTGCATGATCTCGGTCTCTTGTCCGCCCGAGCGCCAGTTATCATTCGCGCGAACCAGGCCGCCGTTCGCGTCGCGCAATTCCAGAGTGGGATCGGCGAGTTTGCCGGGCATGTTCAACGACGGACCGATCGCGCGTACAATTACTTTCTGCGCACTCGGTCCGACCACGATAGTCCCAGCGATCAAAATGTTGTCGCCGGTTTGCACCAGACCGCGCGACGAAATGTTGGCGAGCTTGGAATCAACCGAACGATCCACATCGTAGATCTCGACGACGCCAATGCCGGTGCTGTTGCCGACTCCGCGCACGATCGCGGTATAAGCCTTCCCGCTCCCCGGCAACGTCGCAATGATCGCGGACTCGGCATCGTTTGACGGGGCGAGACCGCTGTCCCGGATCGCCTGCCGGTTCGGCGAAGTTGACCAGTTGTCATTTATCTGGATGAGCGTGCCGGACGAATCGCGCAGCTCCAGAGTCGGGTCGGTTAGCTTATTCGGCAGAGTGAGCGACGGACCGAGCGCGCGGATCACCACTTTCTTGTCTTGCGTGCCGGTAACAATGAAACCGCCGATGAGCGCGTTATCGCCGGTCAGGACATCGAGGCGCGAAGAGACATTACCGAGAACAGTGGGCGCGGTTGGCGTAGCGGTCGGGGTCGCACTTGGAGTTGCGGTAGCGCTCGCGGTAGCGGTAGCGGTGGGCGTAGCGGTAGACGACGGAGTTGGAGATATAGTTGCCGTCGCGGTGACGGTAGCAGTCGCTGTCGGAGTAACTGTTGCAGTTGCTGTGGGTGTGGCCGTTGCGGTTGCGGTTGCTGTCGCCGTAGGAGTAGCTGTAGCTGTGGCTGTGGCCGTAGCCGTTGGAGTAATGGTTGCCGTCGCGGTGGCAGTGGGTGTAGGGGTCGTCGAACTGGAAGCGTTCACCGCCGCGAGCGCGTCGACTCGCCCGTAACCGAAGGAGTTGTTCGGGATGTCGGTGGTCGATAAGGTTCCGCCGCAAAGCTGTGGAGGCGTCACCGCGACGGAATGATTCGCGGTGTTCTGGAACAGCGTCTTGGTCGCCGCGATATCGCGCGCCAGCGCCGGCCGGGCCGACCAGAGCAACGCGACCGCACCCACGACATGCGGACCGGCCATCGAAGTGCCGCTCAGGTTCG
>DATILK010000301.1:0-9146 GCA_035476555.1 Chthoniobacterales bacterium
TGGACCACGCTCTCGCGGGAAAAGGCAAACCGGCTGGCAGCCCAACTCGTGCGCACCGAAGTGAACGTCGAAGGCAAGTCGCTAAACAAAGAGGAATTTGTAACGTGCGGCGGAGTGAAATTGAACGAAGTCGATTTCAAAACGATGCAGAGCCGGATCGTGCCCGGACTTTATTTCGCCGGCGAAGTGCTCGACATCGATGGGATCACGGGCGGCTTTAATTTTCAGGCGGCGTGGACGACCGGCTGGATCGCTGGAAACGCGATGGCGCAAGGCTAAACTAAAATATGCAATCAGCGCTCGAGGAGGTTCGCCAGGTCTACGCCGATCTCGCCACTCGTCCGATCGACCGCAATTGCGTGCGCTTGAAGGAGTGTTGTCATTTCAAGCTAACAAGCCGCACTCCTTACCTGACCAAAGGTGAAGCGATCGTGGCTGCCCAAGCTTTGCGCGCGACCGGGCGGCGGCAATTACCGACAAATCCTAACGGCGCCTGTCCCCTGCTCGATGCGCAAACCGGCGATTGCCTCATCTACGATTCACGCCCATTCGGTTGCCGCACTCATTTTTGCGCCGCGGCCGGTGGTCCTTATTCACGGCGCGAAGTGATCGATTTGATCAGGCGCCTGGAGGCGATCGACGACTCGTTAGGCGGAAACGGTCCACGGGTTCTGCAAAACGCGGTAACTGACGCGCTCAAAGATGTAAAGCCGCTAGCTCTTGTTTAGCCTGGGAGACGTTGTCCTTTGGGATTGTTAGCACATAGAAGGAATAGGATCGTCCGGCATGCCGCGCTACCAACTGTTGCGCGCTTCCCAGGTGGCTCAGTTTTCCGAAAGCGGCGATCGTTCGCGTTGATTTCGGTGAATTCTGCCAGATCAACATGACGTCCCTGGTGCCGTTGTAATTCGTGAGCACCTTCTTGTTTATCTCGAACAAGTTCGCCTCGGTCATGTCAATCATTGGCGTTTGTTCGCAAAACGACATGATTTTCCGGTCGTCGTAGTCCTGAAGAAATAGGTGCGTCACCGCGTATCCCGACTCATCGCAAACAAAGGTGTCGTGTGTCGGTTCCTGCAAATCCACAAGCTTTCGGAACTCCTGGCGCCTTCGTCTTACAGAAGGATGCGGAACACCGGCTATGATATCCCGTATGAAACGCGCCACCGGCACGTCATGCTGGCTAAGCAAATAGATCGAGTAGGGATCCTTCGATTTCGCGTAGAGATAGCGAACAGAGGGAATCCAGCCAGCAGCCAGGACGCAAGCTGTCGCGATGAAAATCACAAGCTGAATGGCATCGCGCCGAAGCCAGGCGATGCGGTGGAGTTTTGTTAAGCCGTGAAGGGCGAACGCCATCAGAATAATCCAAAATGGCGCTGCATGCAGAACGCGGAAATCGTACGCCGTCGAAACGAACGCACCTATGATGGGAACGATGGCGAGCAGGATGACTTCAAAGTGCTTTTTCCACAAGGCGATCAACAGGCCCGGAATGAGAAAGACGTAGTACCAAAACGGGATAAGCACGTAGTCCAGCATCGACAGGCGTTTGTAACTCAGTGGAGCGAAGAAGATATCTCGCAGATCTTCGAGGTAAGGCTTCAAGGCGCCCGACGCCCGGTTGTTGTAGGCCTTGAAAAACAACGCGCTTAAGTCTTTTTCATGGCCGAAGTAAAGGTTCCAGTTGTAGTGAACGAATAGGATCAAAGGAACCATCGATGCCACAAGACCCAGGACAACAACCGTGGCGAGACCGATGTTCTGTTTGGTTAGCGACCGTCTGTAACTCGTGACCACATACAGCAATGCCGCCGCAAAAAGGCACGTTATAAATTGTTTGCCCATGATGGCGCTATCGACGCAAAGCGCGGCGAGAATCGCACTCAATGCCGCTCTGAAGGCTGACTGCCGGGTAAAGGCCGTAATCAGAAAATAGAGCGAAGAAGTAATGAGCGGTGCCGCAATGGCGTAACGATGGCCGATGAACGTCTGAATGAAATGGAACGGCAGGAAATTGAAAAGCAGGCCGCTCACGATAGTAATTGCGTAACTCCGGAACAGCTCGTGAATGATCAGGCAGGTGAAGATAACCGTAGCCAGGCCGAGAATGAGCAACGCGATGTTGAACGTGAGAAGATTGTAGCCAAAGAGGACAAAGAAAAAGGTGATGTAATAGTGGAAGACAACTTCTCGCGCGATGCCGTCGGGGAAGGCCGCCTGAAAAGGCTCATGAGTGAAGATGTATTTCTTGGCGAAGTAAATGTCCCAGGCAGCGTCATCGAAAAGGCCGTTCTGGTTCCAAGGAGCGGTCTTGAAATTCCAGAGGTGACTAACGACGAAGACCAAAGCCAGGAAGGCAAATGCACGGATAAACGAGTGATCGTCCCAGAGATCCCCTGCCCACTCCTTAGTCTCTTTCCGTGAAGGAAAGTAAGTCGCCAGCAAAAAGCCCAGGCTTAATAGCCAAGCCAGCCAGGTTCCCGCGTTTCCCGGATACTTGCCCGTGTAATGCCAACTCGTCGCGATGACGCAAGCGATCGTGGTTAAAACAAACAGACCAAAGAAGAGCCGCCGAAGCCTGTCCTTGCCGAAAAATTCAATCATGTCCCAGCTTCATCTCGACATCGCTTTGCGAGAGTGAAGAGCGGAGAGCCGAACCAGATCAAGATTTTTCGGACGGGTGACGCCGTCTCCGATTAAGCCGCTTTCTTGTGAGTCTTCGCTTTCTTCGAGGCAGACTTCTTCTTCCCGCCCTGCTGCGCCTTGAGGCTTTCCTGAAGCACCGCGACCAAATCGATCACTTTCGCCGGAGTCTTCTTTTCCTTCGGCTTCTCTTCGATCTCTTCGCCGCCGAACTCGACCTTCTCCTCGATCACTTCCATCAACGCTTCGCGGTAATCGTCCTTGTACTTCGCCGGGTCCCACTTCGCCGTCATGCTCTTGACGAGCGCTTCGGCCATTTCTTTCTCGCGTTTCCCGACCGTCGCTTTCTTCGGCACGTGTAGCTTCTCTGCGTCGGCGAGCTCTTCGGCGAAATGCATCAGTTCGAGCACGAGCGCGTCTTTCAACGCCTTGACGCCGGCGAGATATTGCCGCGTCTTGATCACCACTTTGGCGATGCCGACTTTTTTCCCGTCGGCCAATGCTTCGCGCAGGAGAACGTAGGCCTTGTCGCCGCCTTTCTGCGGTTCGAGGTAGTACGGTTTGTTAAAGAACATCGGATCGATTTCGTCCAGATCGACGAAGTCCTGGATGTCGACCGTCTGGGTCGCTTCAAGATCGACGCGCTGAAAATCCTTGTCGCTCAGGACGACGAACTTCCCCTTCTCGTACTCGTAGCCTTTTACGATATCGTCCCACGGAACTTCTTTGCCGTCCTTCGCCGCAACGCGTTTGTAGTTCACCGGGCTGAGGTCCTTTTTCCTAAGCAGGCGAAACTTGAGCTCTTCCTTCCGCGTCGCCGGATAAAGAGCGATCGGAATATTCACGAGGCCGAAACTGATACTGCCCTTCCAGATTGCACGCATAACGTACAAACTTCGCGGCTCGGCGCCCGATCGCGCGTCCCTACCTATGCGGCTGCCTCGAGCTCTTCGCGGCTGATCCCGCGCAACTCGTATAACCGGACCAGCGTTTCTTCGATGAGATTGTTCGGGCAGGACGCCCCCGCTGTAATGCCGACCACGATCTTTCCTTTTGGCAGCCAATCCTTCGCGATGACTTCTTCGCGCTGATGCAAATCGTAATGCAGGATTTCCTGGTCTGAATGCAAACGGGACGCATTCCGAACAAAATAGGTTGGCAGCTTTTCCTCGCCCATCTCGGCCAGGTGCGACGTGTTCGAGCTGTTGTAGCCACCTACGACCAGCAAAAAATTCATCGGCACATCGAGCAGCTCACGCAAAGCATCCTGGCGTTCCTGGGTCGCGCCGCAAATCGTGTCGAAGAACCGGAAGTTTTTCGTCGCCCCTTCCGGACCATCGCGATCGATGATCGCCTGCCGGATTCGGCGCTGCACTTCCTCCGTCTCCCCGCGCAACATCGTCGTTTGGTTTGCGACGCCGACAGTCTTGAGATGAACATCCGGATCGAAGCCGGGTGAATGCGCGTTGGCGAAGCGGGCGAGGAACGCCTGCTTATCGCCGCCATGCCGGATGTAATCGCAAACGTAATCCGTGTCGGTAAGCGTGAGTACCACCAGATAATGTCCTTTGCCGTCGCCGAGCGCGCGCGAGCTAGTGGCCTTGGTTTCTTCGTGCGAAGCCTTGCCGTGAATGATCGATGTGGCGGATTCGCTGGCATACTTCCGAACCCGCTTCCAAACGCTCATCACGTCGCCGCAAGTCGTGTCCACGATCTGGCAACCGCGGTCTTTGATTTGTTGTTGGATGGCAAGCTCGGTCCCGAACGCCGGCACGATAACAACGTCGTCCGGTCCAAGGTCGCTGATATCCGCTTCCTTATTTTTCCCCATCAGATTCTTGATGCCTAACGAGGAAATCTGTTCGTTTACTTCCGGGTTATGAATGATCTCGCCGACAATGAATAGGCGGCGGTCCTGGAAAACTTTTCGGGCGGCGTAGGCCAGATCGATCGCGCGTTCGACGCCGTAACAAAACCCGAACTGCTTCGCGAGCCGCACCGTGATGTCGCCGCATTGCAGGATGCCGCCGGCGCGCCGCACTTTGTCCACGATGTCGCTGCGGTAATGCGATTCGACCTGTTCCTGGACGGCCGTCATAACTTCCGGCGTGCGCAGGTTTACCTTCTCGCGAGCGGTCGTGCCGCTGGAAATAAGGTTTGTGCTCATGACGCTGGTATTGCGAAGGTTCGTCGCGCGGCACCAGGGCGATGCCGGCCGACCAGCGCAAAACTTAAGCGCGTATTCAGGATCAGTCTACCAGGAGCGGTCCCGGAGGATCCTTGAACCACGCGTCCGACAACATGAACGACCGCGGCGGATCGGGATCTTTGCTCTGGTCGAGCTTCATGACCTGGCTGCCGTATTCCTTGTCTTCCGGAAGGGACTCCCGAATGTGAACCGGCGTGCCGATACGCGTCAGCGCGAACATCCGGGCGACCGCTTCGCGATGCATCCGGACGCAGCCGTGAGTGTGCGGATAAGGATGGACGAAACCTTCGTGGAATCCGTAAGCGGGCTTGAATTCCTGCCAGTAAGCCATCGGATAACCGGCGTCTGGTTCGCTCGCGCGCCGGCGTTTCTTTTCCTTGTTATAAATGGTGAAGTCGCCGGTAGGCGTCGCGGCGCCAGGCTTGCCGACGTTCGCGACCGCGGCCATGAGGAGACGGTCGCCTTCCATGACATAAACGTTTTGAGTCGCGAGCGAGAGCTTGACCTCAACCCTCGATGGATCGTGTGGCTTATGCGCGACGACGTGGTAATTGCGAGATGACGCCGTGCTCGTCATCGTGCCGCAGCTCGTGAGGAAGAGAGCGGCCGGCGCGCAGAGGCAAAACAAAAGGCGGGAAAGGTGTCTCATATTTAGGAAGGGAAAGAGCGCATTGTGCTGGTTTTGTCAATAGCGCGCGCGGACTCCTGCGTTCCAATTCTAGGGAATAACGCCGGGTGGCAGCGTGACCTTCGAAGTCATTGGCGAAAGATTGCGCGCCCGTTCGTCCAGGCGCCGTTCGAAATCCTGCGAGATATTAGCGTAAAACGGATACGCGGCCGGGTCGGCGTCCAACGGCCGATAGCGCCAATGCTTGTACATCCAGAGCCACGGCGCGGGATTCCGGCGGACGAACGGCTCGAATTGGTCCCAGCACGCCTGGGCCATTTGCTGAAAGGAAGCGTCGAGGGCGAACTCCACCCGGGGATGAAAAACAATTCGATACCGGCCGCCGGGCAGCGGCTCGCAATGAACGTTGATGATCGTCGCGCCGGCGCGCCGGTGCGCCCAGGCATGCCCGAAGGTCACGCTCGTTTTCAAACCGAAGCAATCGATGACGACGGTGGGCAACTGCGCGGGGATGGTCAGATCGGTCAGGATTGCGACGTGTCCTCCGCGCTGGATGGTCTTGAAAAGGCGAAGCACTCCGCCATCCCGCGGTATGACCCGCTGCCCGCTGCTTTCCCGGAGGTTCACGAAAATTTCGTCGAGGAACGGATTCTTAAATTCCTGCGCAACGAGAGCGCTCTGCACCCCGAAGAAATTAGCAGCGATCGCTACCCATTCGAAGTTGCTGTAATGAAAACAGGCGAAGACGATCCCATTCCCGGCCTTCATCGCTTCCTGGACGACTTCAAGATTCACGACGTCTATGTAGCGAGAGTAGTTTTCCTTCGTCAGGCTCGGGCTCCAGAAAAGATCGACCACCGTCCGGGCGAACTGCTGGTAAGATTCGCGCGCGAGCTCGGCCCTCTGTTCCGGTGAGAATGCGTCGCCGAACGCTGCCTCGATATTGCTCAGGGCCACGCGATAGTTACGCTGGTCGAACTTCGAGGCGAGAGTCCCGATGGCCTGCGCGAGCCGGTAACAGGCTTTTCGGGAGAGAAGCGGGATGAGCGTGGCAACTGACTTGAGAGCCAGCCACTCGAGGCGATAACGAAATTTCTTCCAGGCCGCGCGCACGGCCGAGTGTAAACGCGGTTCTTTCAAGCTGCGAGTGTAGGAAAGCGTCGGTCACTCGGCGTACTTCGCCAGCCTCGGGACGACTAACGTTTGACCTTTGTGAATAACTGTCCCATGATGCCTCGAAGGAGATTTTTCAGATGCAGATGTTTTCCAGCAGCCGAAAGACCGAACCCGCAGCGCCGATGGCCCCAACGCCACCGCCGCCGCAGCCTCAACCCGCGGCCAAACCGAACCCGGCGCCCAACGGCGCGAGCGATTTGAACAGGGGCGGCACGCTATCGAGCGGGGTCTCGATCAAAGGGACGGTGAAGTTTGAAAAAGAGTTGCTGATTGATGGCGAAGTAGACGGCCGGATCGATTCGCAAGGCCGGCTGACGATTGGCAAATCGGCGCGGATCAAAGGCGATATCAAGACGCGATCCGTCGTGGTGGATGGCAACGTCAACGGCAACATTATGGCGGCGGAGCGCTGCGAATTGCGCGCTGGCTGCACGGTGAACGGCGACATTGAAGCGCCGCGCCTGGTGGTGGATGAAGCCGCCAGCTTCGTCGGCAGTGCGAAAATCGCCACGCAAAAACAGCCCGCAGCGTCGGCGTAGAATCCGCAAGCGGTCGATCCGCGGCGCAACATTCAGTTTTCGCGCGAAGATAATTCGCGAGGTTCCGGCATTCCCTGCGTCTCTGCTGGTATGAAACGTTGCATCTTCTTTTTGCTGGCAGCGGTTCTCTTTATCACGCCTCGCCCGGTCCGAGGCGAAACGGACGGCCTGCAGAGCGCCGGCAGTTTCGCCCTTGGCGGAGTCGGCGTCGCCGGAACGATGTCCGCGGGCGAACGTGCGTTGCGCGACGTCTTGAAAAAACCAGACGCCGTGGCGCGATTGGAAGCGATGATCCCCAATGCATCGCCTGCCGGAAAACTTTACGCGTTGCTCGGGCTCAAGATTCGGGACCGCGCCGCCTACGAACGCGCACTCGAGAAATGCCGTTCGACCGACGCGAAAGTAGAAACGGCGCGCGGTTGCATGCTCAGCCAGGAATCGTTTCGCGATCTCCTCAAGGAAATCGAGCGCGGCCAGTACGACACTTTTCTGGATAGGGAATGGCCGAAGGAAGCGCGCTGAGTTTCTAGCCCGTTCCGAAATACCGATCGCCCGCGTCGCCCAGCCCGGGAACGATGTAACCGTGATCGTCCAGTTCGGGATCGATTGCGGCCGTAATAATTGGAACGTCCGGATGCTGCCGATGAAATTGTTCGATTCCCGTCGGGCAAGCGACGACGGAGAGAAACTGAATGCTGCGCGCACCATGCGCCTTGAGAATTGAAGCCGCTTCGCAGGCGCTGTTCCCGGTCGCCAGCATGGGGTCGAGCAGCAAGACTTCGGCGGCCGCGACGTTAACGGGAACCTTGTCGTAATAACTCACCGGTCGCAGTGTTTCCGCGTCGCGATAAAGCCCGATGTGACCGATCGCGGCTTCCGGAGCGATGCGCTGAATGCCATCGAGCATTCCGAGACCGGCCCGAAGAATCGGCACGAGCACGATTGGTTTCGCGAGCAAAGCGCCGGCGAATGGCGCGAGCGGAGTTTCAATCTCGATCGCTCTTGTCTTCCAGGTTCGCGATGCCTCGACAAAAAGAAATACGGACACCTCCTGGAGATGACGCCGAAAAATGTCGGGCGTAGTTTGCTTGGCCCGCAGGATGGACAAGCCCGCCACGACCATCGGATGATCGCTCACGCGGACTTTAT
This sequence comes from Chthoniobacterales bacterium, assembly GCA_035476555.1. GTDB lineage: Bacteria > Verrucomicrobiota > Verrucomicrobiia > Chthoniobacterales > UBA10450 > AV80. Next base: position 8,348 of record DATILK010000301.1, read on the forward strand.
CGGTATCGTTGTTCATGCAGCGGCCCGAAATCTTTTAGCGCAGAGAACGCGAACCGAGCAGAGAAAAATTATCCGGATCAAAAAGAGAGCATGCACAACCGCACCCTCGCCGCCGAGCGAAGCAGTGGGATGAGTCGACCCAATATCAAGCGTCGTTATCCCATCGGCGCGGAGTTGATCGGTGACGAACGCGCGCATTTTCGGATCTGGGCGCCGAAAGCGGACCGGCTCGAGGTCGCCATCGACGAGAAGTTTCACGAGCTGGAACGCGAACCGGACGGATATTTTTCCGGCGAGGCGGAAGCGAAAGCCGGCACGCTTTATCGCTTTCGCTTGAACGGCGAAGAAAATCTTTATCCCGATCCGGCGTCGCGATTTCAACCGGAAGGACCTCACGGCCCGTCGTGCGTCGTCGACCACCGGGCCTTCAAATGGACGGACGATCGCTGGAAAGGGACAACTCTCCCCGGACACATCATGTACGAGATGCATATCGGCACTTTCACGCCCGAAGGGACGTGGCGCGCGGCCGCGGAAAAACTCCCGTTGCTGAAAGACGATGGCGTCACCCTGCTCGAGATGATGCCGATTGCCGATTTCCCCGGGAAATTTGGCTGGGGCTACGACGGCGTGAACCTTTTCGCGCCCTGCCGGCTCTACGGTTCGCCCGACGACTTACGGTTCTTCATCGATCGCGCGCATGCCATCGGACTCGCGGTAATTCTCGACGTCGTCTACAACCACTTCGGCCCGGACGGCAATTACCTCGGCGTTTTTTCTGACGACTACGTCCATCGCG
>DATILK010000302.1:0-6623 GCA_035476555.1 Chthoniobacterales bacterium
TAAATGCGACTCCGCCATCGCGCACAAGGTGGCGATCCACACCGCCCGGGTCGCGCCTTCCGGCCGGCGCAGAATCGTCTGGTAAAGTTCGATCGCGCGCTCGTGATGATTGAGCTGCGCCTCGAGCCGCCCTTGAAGGTAACGCTTTTCTTTTTTGTCGCTGAGCGAGGCCGGGCGCGCTTTGTCGAGAATGCGGCGCGCGCCGGTAAGATCGCGTTTTTCCAAAAGCAGTTCGATGGAACGCAGCTGCGCGCGATCATTCCACTGTGGATCGCCGAGAAGGCTCGAAAATAATTGCAATGCTTCGTCGAAACGCTGGAGCGCTCGCAACGCTTCAGCCTCGCCGAACAGCGCTGTGTTCCGGAACGGCGATGGATTTTGCGCGGCTAGCTTTTGGTAAAGCGGAAGAGCTTCGTTCCAACGGTCCAGCGCGGCGAACGCCTGAGCGCGCCAAAGCAAAGTCGCCGGCAGCGCTTGCACAGCCGGATCTTCCAAAACCTTGAGGGCTTCCTCTGGTTCGCCGGAAGCGAGAAGCGCTTCGCCCAGTTTTGCCAAGACGGTCTGCTTATCGGCGGGGGCGAGCGTGCCCTGAAGAATACTGCGCAATCGCATGACGGCGACCTGGGGTACGCCTTCATCCAGGGGGCGCACGGCGTTTTCCCAATCCGCGATCTCCGCCCTCGCCAAGGCTGCGCCGGATAGGAGGACGACGAGCGCGCACGCCACCACCCACAGTGCCCGAAAGATTTTCACTGGGCCACGCCCATCCGTTTGCATCGTTACGATTCTAGAGTGGCGGCCCATTTCAAACAAACCCAGATCCCAATCGGAAAAACCCCGGAAATACGTCCCAACGGCTCGTCCTTGCACGGGCCATGCTTGGAAAGAACCTAACGACTCCTCCCCATCTATGATTGACCAACAAGAATTTGAACGCCTGGCCCGGCTGGCCGGGCAGTGGGCCAAAGCCCAGGAACGCTATATTCTTGATCACGGAGTCTCGCTCACTGACGACCAAACAGCGGACGCCAGGCAGGCCGGCGTGAAAGACCCCGCCCGCGTCCGGGTCCTCGTCGTAAGCCGAATTCCGCTTCCCGACGACAAAGAACTGGCGGAAGCCGCGCGCCGCGCCCAAATCATCACGGACGCTTCCCGCGGGGTCGCGATTGGCTACGGCATCATTATTCGCGCGGATAGCTGGCGAGATCGCGAGCTGCTCCTCCATCAACTCGTGCACGTCGCGCAATGTGAGCGCAGCGGCGGCTTGGAAAATTTTGTGAACGAATACCTGATGGATCGGCGCAGCAGTTCGCAAAATTTCAGCCTCGGCTCCCTCGAAGACGAAGCGCGCGGCCTGGCCCGCGAGTTGGCTGGCGCGGCCGAGACCGCGCAGCATTCGTTCTGACTAGAGCGGATAGAAGTAGAGCTTCTTTTGGCCGAAATCGATAATCGTGCCGTTGGTCCCGAGGATGTCCATGCCGAGAAGTCCGATGATTTTTCCATGGGTGGCGTCGTAAAATCCGTACCGGCCGACTCGTAAATCAGGGGCGCGGACGTTAACCCCGGCAATTCGAAACGACTGCAGCGTAGTCAGCTTTGTCTCGCGCTCGATGCCGGCCGCATCGATCGCCCGGGCGCGCGCCGCTCGAGCTTTAGCTTTCATTTGGGGGACAAATCGCTCATCCACACCGGCGAACGTCGCACCCGTATCCAGGACCATGATGCCGGGCGCGCCATTGATCTCCACCGTGACGAGGCAGTTCGTTTGGATAATATGAAATGGCACTTCCGCCAAACCCTGTGCCTTCATGGCGGCGCCAATGATCGCGCGCCGGCCGGTGCCTGGCGGCCTGAGATAGAGCCGCAGATTATGCAGGTCGACGATTCCCGAACAGGTGCTCAAAAATCCCGAACCGATAAAACCGTCGGCATGCATGGAACGGGTCGAGGCGTCTCGCAGACTCGGAATGTCGCCGAAATACACCGGCACCTGGCGCATGAGAACGTTGCCTAGCGTCATGGTATCGGCGATCCCTTTCTTGAAGCCAGTCAACGCCTGGCCGCTGGCCGAATGTCCAAAACCTTTGACTCCTTCCACTGGCGATCGCAGCGTCTGGGCGAAATCGGATTTGACCGTGATTCCGTCTCCGGACCATCCGGTATCGACGATCAATCGCGCCTTGCGGCCGTTGATCGTGGCCTCGGCCAACAGCACGTTCGGCTCCGGACGATTCAGCTCGATCATCCCGTAGCCGTCTCGCCGCAAAGCGTCGAACGAGACGCGCGCGTGGCCAGCGGTCGGCGATAAAAAAATCGCGACGAGAACCGGCGCGAGAGCAATTAGGCGGCGTTGAAGGGACACAATGAGACCGGGTGAAGAGAACATGGGAGAATTACAACTGCTCGACGGTGTAACCGTGGTTTCGCAGTAACGCAACCACGCCGTCGTTCCCGCCGAAGTGAGCGGCACCCGCGATCACAAAATATACCTGCCCGTTCTTCGCGTAACCATCGATCTTTGAAATCCAGCGACGGTTGCGTTGCCCGAGAATCCGGTCGCTGAACGCCGGCAATTCCGAGTAGGCCTCGCGCAACATCCGGGCGACCGAGTCGGCATCGCCGCGCCGCCAGGCGCCGATCAAATCGTGGTCTCCCAGATCGGTTCGGCCGAGATTGATGAAGTGAATCAGGAGAAGCGCTTCGCTCTCGCGCTCGGTCAGGTCGACAAAAGGCGCCATATGTTCCTGGATCGATTCCAGGCTCTCGATCGGTTTGTGGGCGGCTGCCGCTTTATTCTGGAGAAATCGCTCGACGCCCAGATTGAAATTTTGCTTCGGCGCCGCCTCGAGCATCGCCGCGATCAGCCAGGGACGATACGTGTTAAATTTCTGTTCCGGCACGCCGATGAGCGAGAAGTAACGCTTCAGATACACGTAGGTTCGCGGATCGACGTGGTTCTTCAGGCTATCGCCCTTTCCGTATTGGCCGGCCTTGGTCAGACCTTTCGAAGCGGCCTCCATTGACTTCGGTTCCGTCTCGAATGCGAGCCGCGACGAAGAATCGAACGCCCGTTGATACGGCGCCGGCAGCGGATAATCGCTGCTCCGCAGAGCGTGAACGGACCCGGCGAGAAACACCGTGCCGCCACTCGGTGAGGTCGCTTTCCACACGCACGATGCTGCCTCCGCGACCTGGCAGACGCATCCGGCGACGGTTGCCCATACGAAAAGAAGACGCCCCAAGGGGCTGGTAAGGATCATCTTTTGCCTCTACTCGCGCTCCGGCCTAACGACAAGAGACGAATCGCCAAAAAATTATTGTTCTCGTCTTCCCAAATTCTTTCGCGGCTGCCACGATGAAATCCCTTCTCCTCTGCTTGGTCGTTTCCACCGTTCTCACCGCCAGTTTTGCCTCCGCCGCGGATCCGTCGATCGACCGCTTGCTCAACAAGCTTCCGTCGCCGGAAAAATTCGTCGACCCGGCCGAAAACGATCCGCTCGCGAAACAAATGCTGGCGGCGCTCAAGGCCCGCAATCTTGGGACGGCGCTCGACGCCTCGCGCCGGCTGGCGAACAAGTATCCCAAGAGCCTCGGCGCGCAGACGATTCATGGGCTGATCGCGCTCGGCATGCGTCAATTCCCGGAGGCTTCGGCCGCCTATCGGAAAGCGCTTGCGATTCGTTCCAATTTTTCCGCCGCTTATTTGGGCATTGCGCTGGCCGAAGCGTCACAGAGCCATTTCCGCGTCGCGCTCTCGAATTTTCAACAGATCACGCGGCTCGCGCCGAAAGCCGACATCGGCTGGATCGGCTCGAGTGCTTGCGCCGAAAAACTTGGGATGCGCCAGGAAAGTCTAAATTATGCGAGGCGCGCGACTGCGGTCGCGCCGGCGTCCGCGAGCGCGTGGTACCAACTGGCCCGCGAGGAAGGATTGTTCGGAGACAAACAAGCCGCGGCCAAAGCGCTCGCGCACGCCAATCAACTGCAGAAATCGAAGCCGCAAAAAATTCGCACGAATTAGCTGGGACCTAATCGCCGAAGAGCGGTTTGTGTTTCCGTTTATTGCGCGCGTTATCCGGCTCGATCTTCATCAGATCGCCGGCTTCCTTCACGTAAATCTTCGACCATTTTCCATCGGTCCCCTTTACTTCCGCACAATAAATGATCAGGCCGTTGGCGGTATCCTTCTCGATTTCTTTCACTTTGCCGCCGTTCGCGTTCGTCTGGAGAGTCGCCTGCACCGGCGCGGGAACGTCCTTCAATTTCACCAGGACGCCGGGCGATTTCTTGTGACTCTTGGCGAACGCGGAACCGCCGATAAAAAGCAAGGCGACGACCAGTAGAAAAATCTTCGGCGTTTTCATCACGAGGCAGATTCCGTCCAGCACAAAACACCTGCCGGGTTTGGGAGTTGCGAAATGGTTAGCGGCCTTTTCTCGCCCGTGCAGCCGCGGCGATGATCACGCCCAGAACGACACAGGCGCCACCGGTCCCGAGCCAGACCATCGAGGATTCCGGCACCGATCTCATATGCTGCGCCCAGCCGAGTAAAACCCCAAGCAAACCGAGTGCGGCGATCGTGATGCCGAGACCGATCAATGCTTCCGCGGACATCGCGGCGCTTTCCGAACGAGGCAGATTTTTGGGTGCGTTCATCGCGCCAAAATAGGAGGGCGGCGCGCAGAAAGCAATCAGTCCGGTTTGCTTACCGCGACCACGTAAGCCGCCTTCGGAACGGCGAATCCGTTTCCGCGCGCATAAGGCTGGACCGCTTTCTCGATCGCGGTCCGAATCGCATCGAGCGCGGCTGGCGCCTGGCGCGCGAGCAGACCGGCCGTGCGCACTCCCGCGTTCAGCTCCGCTTCGAAGATGAATTGTGCAGTCGGCACTTTCCATTCGATGCGATGGACCTTGAAACTCATCGAACCGCCTTCGAATCCGGCGCGCTCCAAGGCACGGCGAAATTCTTCCTGGCTCGCGAACAAATAATACGGCGGGCCCGGAGGCAGATCGACATTCAGGTCGGCGTGCGCCTGAATGGCGTCGTCGACGAGTTTGATGAATGGATTCTCTTCGACGCGCGCCCAGGTGGTAAACCCAAACCAACCGCCGGGCTTCAGAACTCTGCAGGCTTCAGTACAAGCGCGTTCCGGGCTCGCCAGATGAAGCAACGCAAAGTTTGCCACCACGCGGTCGAGCATTCCGTCGGCAAACTCAAGCTGTTGCGCGTCGCCCTCGCGAAATTCGATCCGCGGAAACTTGCGTCGCGCGATCGCGACCATCTCGTGCGAAAAATCGATGCCGATTGGGACCGCGCCGCGCTGGGCGGCGGCAGCGGAGACGTAGCCTGGACCGCAACCCACATCGAGCATCGACATTCCCGCCGCGACGCCGGCAGCGTCGAGAAGAGGCGCGATAAATTGCCGCGTTGAGCTGGCCCAAACCGAGTCGTACTTGTCGGCCACGCGTTCCCAGCCTTCGTGCTCAAACTGAGTGAATGCGTCCACCTTTGCCTTTCAACGCGCCGGTTTGCGATTCGGTATCCGCCCGGTCAACCGTTCAAGCACATCGGGCCGCGACCGATGGATCGCGATGAAGTTCTCGATCCCGCGCTTCAGCCAGTGGATGTTGCGGTCGTATTCGCTGATTGGGCGCAATTCGCGATCGTCGACAAAGACCGTGGTGTATCCGTGGGCGTCGAGCGAGGCGCCGAGCCGCTTTACCGCGTCGGGCTGATGTTCGTCGTTGCACTCGATCAGCAGATTTGGTCTGTGGCGCGTGAGCGTGGCTTCGGCCCCGGCGAGGACCGCGAGCTCGTGGCCTTCGACGTCGATCTTGATGAATCCAACGTCCGGCAGGTCGTAGTCGTCGATCCGTCGCGTCTCGACCTCGATCTCCTCCGTGCGCGCAATCACGTCGGGATCGAACCGATTGGCTTGATCGATCGTCGCGCGCCCGTACTTGCGCGAGCCATCGTGGCCATAGGGCAGGCGCAATTTCGCGGTGCCGCGCTGATCGGAAACGGCGAACGGCTCAACCCGGCCGCGTTTGCCTTCGAACACCGTGCGCAGGATTCGGTTGAACATTGGGATCGGTTCGAACGCGATGACCTCGGACGAGTAATTGCGGATTCGATACGTGTACATGCCGACCTTCGCTCCGATGTCGATGCCGGGACGGTCGCGATCGCAAAGCAGATCGAGCAATTCCATTTCGCGCTCGTAATTCGCGCGGCTGAGCCTTCGCATCAGGAACACGAGCCTCGGCAGGCGGCGGTACGCGAACGGGGCAGCCTCGATCATCGCTTCGGACCCTACTGCATACCGCCCGCGGGCGTCGACCTTGGTTTCCCTTTCCACGCGCGAACCGGCGACTTACGCTAACGAACGCCATGGTTACGCGAGTTCTCATCATGCTCACTCTTGGCGTGTCGCTGGTTCAGGCCGCGGATAATCCGTCGCCGTCGCCTACGGCCTCCGCTGCGCCGACTCCGACGGAAGCTTCCGTTAAGCAACTGCTCGAAGTCGCCCAGACGCATAAACTCGTCGACGCCGTGATGAAGCAGATCGACAACCTCACGTTGCAAGCGATCGCGCAGGCGACCAGGAACCAACCAATCTCGG
>DATILK010000303.1:0-3718 GCA_035476555.1 Chthoniobacterales bacterium
CCATCACGAACTTTGTAAGCACTTGAAGATTGTTTCGGCGAGGGCGTCGAAACCAGCACGCGAGGGCGCGTGCGCTCCCCAGAATGAAATTCGATCGCGCTCATTTTTATTTTCGCCGCCCGAGCAGAATTTTGAGGAACGAACGAGAGCGGATTTCTTCGAGACTCAGTCCAGTGGCGAGCGCTTCTTCCTCAGTGATCGCGCCGCACGCCATTCCGCGCAGGAAGAAGTTGAGAAGGCCCTGGCCGGTCGCGGCGTCATCGAAGACGTCGCCGAAGAGCGAAGCGAGGGCGGCCTTCTCGACGAACGTCTTGAGCCGATTCGAGGCGCTTTCGAGGCTGCCGAGAAAGAAATGATAAACGGCTGCGTAACGGGTGACGAACTGCGCCGGGTGCAGGTCCCAGCCCTGGAAGAAACCGTTCCGGAGCGAATGCATGTTGTCGTCGAAGCCGAGGCGCCAGGCGCCATGAACGGCTTCGCGATTTTGCCGGAGCTGATCGTCGGTTAGCGGCTTGCCTTCACTCGCGCGATGGGGACCGACTGGGAGAATGTTCGTCGCGCCGTCGGAGAGATGAATGCCAGTGCCGGCCATTGAGACAAGCATGACCTGGCGGGCGAAATCGCAGGCGGGATGGCGCATTGCCTGATACGCGGCGGTGATTCCGCACGAGGCCGTGTAATCGTAGACGCCGAAATGAATACTGCCGCACCGTCCTTCCGCGGCGTCGACCAGCGAATGTAAACCGAGCCGACCTTCGCGATTGATGATTGCCTGTGGCGTTTCGATCATCGGCTCGATTCTCAATGTGCCGGGCTCGAGATTATTTTTCCGTTCGAGAATCTCGAAGAAACGGACCGCCGCCGTCATTTGTTCCGGCAATTGAATCTTCGGGACGGTGATGACAAAGCCGGCCGGCAATTTGCCCGACGTTGCGCGCAGCAGCGAGGTCATGAAAATGTCGAGAGTCCGAATGCTGCGAGCGCGCAGATCTTCGTTCAACGGTTTGATGCGGATGCCGATGAAGGGCGGGAGCGTTCCGGCAGCGAGACCGCGCGCGACTTCGCCGGCCGCAGAAGCCGCGTGACCGTCCTCTTCTTCGTCGGGCCGATTTCCGTATCCGTCTTCGAAATCGAGCCGGAAATCTTCGACTGCTTCGCGGCGCAATTTCTCGACGATCCGCGCATAAATTTTTTCCCCGGCGTCGATGCCGATCGCGCCGGCGAGCGTTTTCGCATCCGGCGCGTATTCCTCCAGCGAGCGCAATGCGACCACGCCGAGCTTTTGGGCCGAGTCCGCTCGGAACAAATGCGCCCCACCATAAACCGTATGCACGGCCTGGCGGCGGTTCGATTCGCCCGGGTAATGGCGCATGAACGCTTTGTTGGCGTCGCTCAGGGTCGTGCTGATCCGCGCGATCTCGTCGGGCTCGAAGCTGTGTTGTGCGCTCATGATTTTTCCGGCCGCACGAGCCTTCCCATCGGCCGGGCGGCGAACTTACCATCCTCGAAGATCGTTTGTCCGCGCAAAAATGTGCGGCGGACGCGGCATCTAACGATCCGGCCGACGTATGGGCTCTGCCGATGACGATAATGGATCGACTCGAGGGTGATGACTTCGGTCGCATTGAGATCGATCAGCGTGAAGTCTGCGTCCTTCCCAACGGCGAGCGCGCCTTTCGTTGAAACGCGAAACCGCGAGGCCACGTCCCGGCTCGTAAGTCGGCGAATCTCAGCCGGCGGAATCCCGGCATCGAGCAGGAACGGCAACAGATGCTGGCACCCCGAGATGCCGCCCCAGACATCAAAGAAATTTTCTCGGTTTTTCATTTCCGGCGGAGAAGGCGAATGGTCGGAGCCGATCGTGGTGATATCGCTGAGACGCTCGCGAAGTTGACGCTGTTCATCGGCCGAGCGCAACGGCGGCGCGCACTTGGCGACCGCGCCGAGTTGTTCCATGTCGTTGTCCGTGAGCACGAGGTAATGCGGACAAGTCTCGCAAGTCACATCGATTTCCCTCGCACGCGCGCTGGCGACAAGCGCGACGCCGATTCCGCAGCTGACATGAACAATGTGAAGCCGGCAGCCGGTTTCAGCCGCGATATCGATTGCGCGGCGGATCGCCTCTAGCTCGGCGGCGATCGGTCGCGAATTCAAATAATCGCGAATTCCGTTTCTGTCCGCGGCGCGAGCGGCACCAGTCAGCGCGCTCGTGATCTCTTCCGATTCAGCGTGGACGGCGACAAGGAGATCGAGCTCGGCGGCGCGTTTCATCCCCGCGCGCAACGTCGGCAGATCGACGTGCGGGAAATCGCTGATGCCGCTGTTGCACATGAACGCTTTCAGACCGACGACACCGCAATCGCGAAGCGGCTCCAAGTCCGATAAATTTCCCGGGACGAGTCCGCCCCATAGACCGAAATCAACCTGCGAGCTGGCTTCGGCGGCGGCCCGCTTCAATTCAAAGCTTTCGCGATTCGTGGTCGGCGGATGAGCATTCAGCGGCATCTCGAACACAGTCGTTGTTCCGCCGGCCGCCGCCGCCCGCGAGCCGGTCTCCCATCCCTCCCAATCGGTGCGACCCGGCTCGTTGAAATGAACGTGTGCGTCGATGACGCCGGGAAAGATCGTCAGCTCGCGTGCATCGATTTCTGATCTTGCTGAGCCGGATAGATTCTTCCCGAGCGCGACAAATTTTCCGTCGCTGATTCCGATGTCTTGCTCGCTGCCGCGAACGAGCAGATCGAAATCGCTCATTCTTGCGGAAGCACCGGCGATCCCCAGACGCGCAACCGGCTGACGCCGCCATCGGGATAGATGTTGAGGCGAACGTGGGTGCAGTTTGGGATCGCCGCGAGCTCGCGCTCAAAGAAATGCCGGGTGTGCGCTTCGAGTTTCCACATCGGAAGGATCTCACGCCATTGAGCTGTTTCGAGATCTTCGATCGACGCGTCGCGAGCGACGCAACCTTCAATCGAGCACGTATCGGGATAGTTTCCTTTGAAGTGATTCGTATCGACTTCGATTTTTCGGATCGTTCCGGGCAATCCGAGTTTTAAAATAATCCAATCGTATCCGGGACCGCGCCGGCGTTTGGTTTCCCAGCCGTCGCCCATGTTCTCGGAACGGCCGGGCATGATCAGGTTGTTCATCGAGCTGAAAAACATGTCGCTGCAGGCGAGCGGCACTCCGCCATTCTCGACCGCCGCCAGATCGACGACATCGCCCGGTTTCAGCTTGCTCCAGTCGGGAACGACGATGCCGTAAACGCGAAAACGCGCGACGCCGCCATCGGGGAAAATATTGAGACGAAGATGGGTCCACGTTTGGTCGTTCGAGATCGCGAACAGATTTTGTGATCCCGGATCGAGCGGCGATTTATCGAGGATCGGCGTCCAGGGAAGCGCGTCGATTTCGTCGGGCAATCCAGTCGTCAGGCAAACAGCATCGAGCGAGGCGAACGGCGGATGATTGCCGAGGAAATGGTTCGTATCGATGTCGACCTGTTTGATGATGCCGCGCAACCCGAGCTGCACCACGCACCAATCATGACCGGGCGTTCGCCGGCGCCGCGTTTCCCAGCCGTCCATCCATTTGCCGCGATCGGTGTATTTGTCCGGAATGAAAACGCCGCGGCCGGGTTTGAGGAGATTTTCTTTCTCGGCAAAAAACTCGTCATTCGCGAGCAGCGCTTTTCCGCCGACGCGTTCCGCGGCGAGAT